>DATIPW010000103.1:0-15868 GCA_035471605.1 Anaerolineales bacterium
CCTTCAGACTCAAGCGGATCTGCCGCTTCTTGGGATCAACACTCAGAATCATCGCCTCGATCTCGTCGCCCTCCTTCACCACATCCCGGGCCTCCTTGACATACCCACGGGCCAGTTCGCTGATGTGGATCATGCCGGGCCTCTCGGCCCCAAAGTCCACGAAAGCACCGTAGGTCTCAAGTCGCACCACCTGACCTCGGACGACCATGTCTGGCTGCATCTCTTTCCAATCGTAGAGCAGCGGCTCGATCATGGTGAGTTCAATTCGATCGCTGCGGACCCGGCGAACCCAAACCTCAACAGCCTGGCCCTCGCGTACCACGTCCTCGACCTTTTTCACGGGATCCTTGTCCAACTGCGATATGTGCAGCACACCGGGGACCGACTGACCCACATCGACGACGGCACCGGCCAGTGTCGTCTTGACGATCTTTCCTGTCAGCCTTGCTTTTGGTTCCAGCGCGGTTACAGTACGCGCCGTATCTGTCATCGCCATTTCCTTGCTCCTCACTTGCCAGGGGATTGTTTCGAAGAGCCAGTATACCCTCGGGATGCGCCGAAGTCAATCCAGGGCATGAGACGCCGTCAGGTGGCTCCGCGATCATTCGGCCTGTTGTGCGGCTTGGCACTTGACTGGGGACTGCAGCCGCAGCTGCGTCGCGGCTTCGTTGATTTCTTGACCACTGGATGGAAGTTGAGTATATTTCGAGCCAAGCCAGTGAGCCAGATCCGCTGATTCAAACCCATAGTGCCTTGCCCGCCGGGCGTCAAGATCTCGTCCGCAAGTACCGGCCCGCGCGGTCCCGGTGGGGCGAAGGGGCGCCCGGATCCTCCCGGCGGACCTGCATGCGGAGCGGCAGCAAGGCAGGGCAAGGTGATAACAGTCTCGGTGCAGGAAAGGATGATCTAGCATGGTCGGACCAAAGAGCCAGGCGATGCAGAAACGTGCCGAGGAAGTGCTGCCCCTCGGAGTCAATTCCAACTTCCGGTACTGGGGCGATGGCATAACGCCGTATGCCAGCCATGCCGCCGGCGCCCACCTTTGGGACGTGGACGGCCGCCGGTATATCGATTACCGCCTGGCGTTTGGCCCCATCATTCTGGGTCATGCCTTCGAGGCAGTGGACAACGCCGTTGTGGAGGAGTTGAGGAGGGGCGTGCTATTCGCCATGACGGGGGAGCTCGAGATCGAGGTGGCGGAGATGATCCGTGAGCTGGCGCCGGCGATGGAAATGGTCCGGCTTGCCTGTTCGGGCACCGAAGCGACGATGCACGCTATTCGTGTCGCTCGCGCCTACACCGGGCGCGAGATGATCCTGAAATTTGAGGGCAACTACCATGGCTTTCACGACCACACACTGTGGTCCACCTACGCCCCCGTGGAGGCCTATGGCAATCGCCGCAGCCCCATACCGGTTCCCTCGTCCTCCGGGATCCCCAAGGCCCTGCGCGAGTTGGTCATAACGCTGCCGTTTAATGACTTCGAGGGCTTCGAGCGCGCCATGAAGTCGCATGGGCACGAGTTGGCAGCCGTGATCACGGAGCCGTGCCAGGGGAACTGTGGCGCAATCACGGCCAGCCCCGGCTTCCTCGAGATGATTCGCAAATCCTGCACAGACAACGGCGTCGTATTCATCTTGGATGAAGTTAAGACAGGCTTTCGTATAGCGAACGGTGGCGCCCAAGAGCTGTTGGGAATTCGGCCCGATCTGGCGACGTACGCCAAGGCGCTGGGCAATGGATATCCCATCGCGGCCTTCGGTGGTCGGCGGGAAATCATGTCGATCATTGGGCACGGCGTGGCGCAGGGGGGCACCTACACCAACAACAAGCCGGGGGTGGCGGCCGCGCATGCCACCCTGCGCTTGCTGCGCAATGAGCCAATCCTGGAAGCCATCCGGCAGAGGGGCACGCGGCTTATGACCGGGCTCAAGGAGATCTTTGAGGAGAACGGCATTCCAGTGGTCTTGAGTGGCTACCCGGGAATGTTCTCCTTCGCGCTCGGCATCCAGTCGGTGAGCTGCCAGCGGGATTGGGACGCAAGCGACCGCGGACTCTACATCAAGCTGGCTGAGCTGGCGATCGATCGCGGCGTGATGCCCGATGTGGATGCCAGAGAACCCTGGTTCCTGTGCTATCAACACAGTGATCGGGATATTGACGAGACCCTTCAAGTCTACGCGGATGTGGTGAAGGCGGCGAAGCGCGACTACGTGAGCGCCTGAGCCGCATTCCGCATACAAGCAGGAGCGACGCATGTCCGTAAATGACCGGCGACTGACCGCGACCGAGATCGTGGACCTCAGCAGAGAGTACACGTTCTTTTCGTGGTGCGTGCAAGGCGATGTTCATCCCATTCCGGTCGCCAGGGCGGAGGGCGTGTACTTCTGGGATGCCAGCGGCAAGCGGTACCTGGATTTCGCCTCGCAGCTAGTGAATGCTAACGTCGGTCACCAGAACGCAAGGGTTGTCAAGGCGATCCAAGAGCAGGCCGCGCGCCTGGCCTTTGTGGCTCCGGGGATGACCACCGAGCCCAGGGCGCTGCTTGGGAAGAAGCTGGCTGAGATCACGCCCGGCGACTTGAAGAAGACCTTCTTCACCCTGGGCGGGGCCGAGGCAAACGAGAATGCGATCAAGCTCGCCCGCTTCTACACGGGGCGCCACAAGATCCTGGCGCGGTACCGTTCTTATCATGGAGCGACGCACGGCGCCATGGCGCTCACGGGCGACTATCGCCGGCTGCCTGCCGAGCCCGCCATGCCGGGTGTGGTTCACATCTTGGATCCGTACTGCTATCGCTGCCCCTTTGGATGGACTCGCGACACCTGCCATCGCGAGTGCATCCGGCACGTGGAAGAGATCATTCAGCACGAGGGCCCTGACCAGATCGCAGCCATCATTTTGGAGGGGGTCACCGGCACCAATGGCTTGATCATTCCTCCTGATGACTACTGGCCGCGGCTGCGCGAGATCTGTGACAAGCACGGCATCCTGCTGATCTCGGATGAGGTCATGAGCGGATGGGGCCGGACCGGCTCTTGGTTTGCGGTAGACAACTGGGGGGTCGTTCCTGACATCATCACCACGGCGAAGGGATTGACCTCAGGGTACGTCCCCCTGGGAGCCGTCATTGTGCGGGAAAAGATCGCCCGGTTCTTTGACGACAAATACCTGTATGCCGGCCTCACCTATAATGGACATGCACTGGCCTGCGCGGCTGCGCTTGCCAATATTGAGGCCTATGAGCAGGAGCACGTCTTCGAGAATGCCCGCACGGTCGGCGCCTATCTGGGGGAACGATTGGAGGACCTCAAGTCCAAACACAAAGCTATCGGTGACGTGCGCTACTTGGGGCTGTTTGCCGCCCTTGAGCTGGTCAGGGATCGCGGCTCCAAGGAGCCTGCCGACCTCTCCGCATTGAAGGGCTTCTTGCTGGAGCGCGGCGTGTACGTATTCAATTTCCAAAACATTCTGTTTGTGGTGCCTCCCCTGATCATCGCCAAACAGGAGCTGGATTCTGGGCTGACTCTGCTGGATGAGGGCTTGGCCGAGCTGATGCCCTGACGCAGCGGCAGCAAGGATTTGAATATCCATGGATGTTCTAAACTACATTGATGGAGCCTGGGTCAAGGCGGAAACCTCGAACACCGCCGAAGTCAGAAACCCTGCCACGGCTGAACTGTTGGCGCAGACACCCCTGTGCGGCGCCGGCGAAGTCGCCAAGGCCTCGGACGCCGCCGCCCGGGCTCTGGAGCAGTGGAGACGCACTCCCGTGCAGGACAGAGTGCAATATCTCTTCCGCCTTCGGGACCTCCTCCGGCAGGACCTGGATGACTTGGCCCGAACGATCACCATGGAGGCCGGCAAGACCCTTGAAGAAGCCAAGGCAGAGATGGTCCGTGCCATTGAGAATGTGGAAATTGCCTGCGGCATGCCAATGCTGGCCAAGGGGGAGATCGTAGAGGATATCGCCCCGGGCATTGATGAGATCCTTTTGCGGCAGCCCGTGGGCGTATGCGCAAGCATTGCACCCTTCAACTTCCCGGGCATGATTCCGTTCTGGTTCATGCCCTATGCGCTGGCTTGTGGCAACACCGTGATTCTCAAGCCGTCTGAGAAGGTTCCGCTCACGATGCAGCGTATCTTTCGGCATCTTGAAGCGCTTGGGCTGCCCAAGGGTGTGGTGAACTTGGTCAATGGGGCAAAGGAGGCCGTGGACGGGATCTTGGACGATCCATCCATTCAGGCGGTGACCTTTGTTGGGTCGACGGCAACTGCGAGATACATCTATGCCAGAGCCTCTGCCAACGGAAAGCGGGTGCAAGCCCAGGGCGGCGCCAAGAATCCTGTGGTTGTCCTACCCGATGCCAACATGGAGATGGCCACGAAGATCATTGCCGATTCAGCCTTCGGATGTGCGGGGCAACGCTGCCTTGCGGTATCCCTCGCGATCACGGTTGGTGAGGCGCGGAACACCTTCACCGAGATGATTTGCGACGCGGCGTCCTCGCGGGTTGTCGGGTATGGGCTGGATGCGGGCGTGGAAATGGGACCCGTGATCAGTGCTGCCAGCAAGGGCCGCATTGAGCAGCTCATCGGGGCCGGTGCGGCCGACGGAGCGGCGGTGCCAGTGGACGGGCGCGGCGCTGTGATCAAGGGCTATGAGCGGGGCAGTTTCGTCAAGCCCACCATTCTGGTCGGCCTCCCCGAGCACTCCGCCTCCGCGCACACGGAAATCTTCGGCCCGGTGCTGAGCATGAAGCATGTCGGCAATCTCGGAGAGGCCATCGAACTGGTCAACAGTGGGCAGTATGGCAACCAGGCCAGCTTGTTCACCTCCAGTGGCGCTGCCGCACGGGAGTTCCGCTACAAGGCTGAGGCCGGGAACATCGGGATCAACATCGGTGTGGCTGCTCCCATGGCGTTCTTCCCCTTCAGCGGCTGGAAGGCATCGTTCTTCGGCGACCTGCACGGTCAGGGGATGGACGCGGTGGAGTTCTTCACCCAGAAGAAGGTTGTGGTGGAGCGCTGGCCCGACGACTGGAGTCGCAAGTTTTGAGAAGCCCGGCCCGAGCGCCAAGGTAGTGGTGGATACCCCCTTGCTGCCATCAACCGGCATGCTATTGGGCGGTTGTGCCCAAAAGGAATTTGGCGGGCGATTTCCCGCCGCGTTATTGGGGATCCCGGGCAAGCGCTGTGAAGTGGCCTACCCTTCGGTATTCCCCATCATGGTTCACCCCACCGAGAAGCCAGTCCAATCGCAATCATTGCCTGCTATCGCCGGGCGACGCCAGCGCGCCCAGGGAGCCTTACGTGCCCACCTCCTTTGATTCCCTTTTCCGGTCGCGCACTCCTGCTTCTGCAGCCATGTATGAACGGGCCTCCCACCATCTACCGGGTGGGGTGGCCGGTAACGGCAAGTTCCTGGCACCCCATCCCATCTATGTCAGGCAGGCCCAGGGTGGTGAATTTGTCGACCTGGACGGCAACCACTATGTGGACCTGCTGATGGGCGGCGGGGTTCACATTCTTGGCCATTCGGCGGAACCGGTGATGAGCGCGGTCGAAGCACAGCTGCGCGCCGGAACTCACTTCTACATGGCAGCCGAGGCCGAGGTCCAGCTGGCCGAGAAGATCTCGCAGCTGATGCCGCACGTTGAGATGGTGCGCTTTGTGAATACTGGCTCGGAAGCCACACAGATGGCCTTGCGTGCGGCGCGCGCCTACAGCCGGCGCGACCGCATCGCCAAGTTCGAGGGCAATTTCCACGGTCAACACGAGGCAGTATTGATCTCCACGCTGGGCGTCGAAGGGCCGGAGAATGAGCCTGCCTCGCGGGTTGACAGCGCCGGCGTACCCCGCAGCACCGGGGAAAGCGTGCTGGTCCTGCCCTACAACAACGTCGAGCGGACCGTGGAGCTGATTTCGCGGGAGGCCGGCCAATTGGGCGCCGTTATTTTGGAGCCCGTCTCTGCTTTTGGGTTGGGCGTGGTGGAGGCCAAACGTGACTTCCTCGAAGCGGTCCGCGAAGTGACGGCGCGGTTCGAGATCCCGCTGATTTTCGACGAAGTCGTAACCAATTTCCGCCTCGGCCTGGGCGGCGCAACCGAGCATTTTGGCGTTGTGCCCGATCTGGTTTGCCTGGGGAAGATCATTGGTGGCGGTTTTGCGATCGGTGGCTACGGCGGCAAGCGCGAGATCATGGAGGCGGTCGTCACACCCAAGACGGGCCTATGGGACCTATCCACCCAGATCTTCCAGTCCGGCTGCTTCTCTGGAAACCCGATTTCCATGGTGGCAGGCTTGGCTGTCCTGAGCGAGCTGGAAAAGGGCCAGATCTACCCCCGCATCAACGGCATCGCCCAGCAACTGCAGCAGGGGATTACTGAGATGGGGCAGCGTTTCGGTTTCCCGATCCTGGTCAATCGGGCGGCGTCCATCTTCCAGGTGCACTTTGGAATCCGGGAGATCACCAACAAGCGGGAGCAACTTCGGGCAGACAAGAAGACTGCCGACCTGTTCCACTTTGGTCTGCGGGCCAATGGAATCATGGCCAGTTCGCATCCTCTCTTTATCTCGGCCGCGCACACCGGCCGGCATGTTGAGGCAGTTCTGGAAACGACAGAGCGTGTGCTGCAGGAAATGAAGTCCTGAGCCTGGTGCTGGTCAATTCTGGAGTGGTGGAGTTGAAATGGGCGAATTTGCCGTAGAGTTGCAGGATGTGGTGAAGCACTTTCCCACGCCCGAGGGCGGGGAAGTCTATGCTGTCAATCATGTGACGATGCAATTCAAGCACGGTGAATTCTTCTCCATGCTGGGATCGTCGGGGTGCGGCAAGACCACCACCCTGCGCATGATCGCTGGTTTCGAGTGGCCGACGAGTGGGGAGGTGTTCATCGATGGGGCGCCCCAGGGCCACACACCGCCCTTCAAGCGTCCGGTCAATACGGTGTTTCAGAGCTATGCACTCTTCCAGCATATGACGGTGTTTCAAAACGTGGCCTTCGGCCTGGAGATGGACAGGGCGGGAAAGGACGAGATTAAGCAGCGCGTGGGTCGCGCCCTGGAAATGGTGCAGCTCGCCAATATGGACCGCAGGTATCCCCGGCAGCTCTCCGGCGGCCAGCAGCAGCGTGTGGCCCTGGCCCGGGCAATCGTCAAGACGCCAGACGTGCTGTTGCTCGACGAGCCTCTCGGTGCCCTGGACCTCAAACTGCGCAAGGAAATGCAGCTTGAACTCAAGGCACTGCAACAGAGGCTGGGGATCACGTTTGTGTACGTGACCCATGATCAGGAAGAAGCCCTGACCATGTCCGACCGCATTGCGGTGATGAGCGAGGGCAAGGTGCTGCAGATCGGCCCGCCCGTGGAAATCTACGAACGCCCCAACTGCAGATTTGTGGCGGACTTCATCGGTACGGCCAATTTCGCGGACGGGGTCGTCAAGGCGGTGGAAAAGGGAACGGCGACAATCTTTGTGCCCGGATTGAATGCCGAACTGCGAGGAGTGGCCTCCGGCGAGGTTTCTCGCGGTGACACGGTGGCCGTCTCCATTCGACCGGAGAAGATCCGCCTGGCTGAAAAGGCGGAGTTGGACCACAATTGCTTTGAGGGCACGATCGATCTGGTCACCTACATTGGATCCGATACGCACCTGCACATCAAGGTCAATGGCCTCACCCTCAAGGTCTGGGCGCAGAACAAGATCTCCAGCCTTGATTCGGCTTCCAGCTACGCAGTGGGGAGGCGGACCTGGGTGACCTTGCTGCCCGAGAACACCTTGGTGCTGTCGGCCGAATAGATACGCCATGTTGACAAGACTGCGCGAGAACAGGGCCCACCAAGGCACACTCCTGATCAGTCCCACCCTGGTCTTCATGATCGGGTTGCTGATCATCCCCCTGCTCCTGACGTTGGTGATCAGCTTTGGACGACGGGCCCCGGATGGCACCGTGATCTATGACTTCTCGTTCGACAACTACGTCCGGCTTTCCGGCGTTCGCACGTCGTGCGAAGATGGGGCAGCAGTCTGCTTCGATCCTGTCTATACTGTGATTCTGACCCGGTCTCTGACTCTGGCGTTTAACACCACGGTAGTGGCGATCGCGCTGGCGTACCCCTTGGCGTACTTTATCGCGCGTTCCCCGGCCAAACGCAGAAACACGTTCATGTTTCTCGTGCTGGTTCCGATGTGGACGAATTTTGTCATCCGGGTTTATGCCTGGATGATGCTGCTGAGAACACAAGGGGTTATCAACGCCGTGGGGGGCTGGGTGGCGCGCGTCGCCAATGTGCCATGGACGCCCTTGGAGATGCTCTATACGCCTGGCGCAGTCCTGGTTGGCATGGTCTACGAGTTTCTGCCGTTCATGATCCTTCCGATCTACACCTCGCTCGAGAAGATCGAAGTCTCGCTCTATGAAGCGGCAGCCGACCTTGGCGCGAATCAGTTTCGCACGTTCCTGCGGCTCACGCTTCCGCTTTCGATGCCGGGTGTAGTTGCCGGCACGATCCTGGTATTCGTGCCTGTGATGGGGACCTTCATTGTTTCCGACTTGTTGGGGGGGCGCCAGATTGTGCTGGTCGGAAACCTTATCCAGAATCAGTTCTTGATCGCACGTGACCCAACATTTGGGTCGGCGGCATCACTGGTGCTGATGGCCCTGACCTTGTTCGCCACGTACCTCTACACGCGCAAGTTTGGCTTTGGGGCAGAGATTGTAGCCGCATGAACCCGCACCGTCGCTCCGCATTCGTCCTCATCTCCACGGCGATGGTATACTTTTTTCTGTACGCGCCGATTGTTGTCCTCGTGATCTTCGCCTTCAATGCCTCCCGGACGAATGTGCTCTTTGGAGGCATCATCACGGACTTTGGGCCGCTCCAGATGGAGGGCAGCAAGGTCGTGCAGAGCCCTTGTGGGCCGTTCCACTGGTTCTGCGAATTGTCCAGGAATTCAGAGGTGGCGAATGCCACCCGGAACACGCTGACCGTGGCTTTTGTATCGACCTTGACTTCAACCCTGATCGGCACAATGGCAGCCTTGGCCCTGCAACGTTACAACTTTCGGCTCAAGCCGTTCTCCCAGGTTTCGCTGTACATACCGATAGTCATTCCGGAGATCGTCATGGGCATCGGGATCCTGGTGTTGTTCAGCCAAATGTTTACCTTGCTGAACAACGCGCTGAGCCTGGCCGGGGAGTCCCGGCTCACGATGGGGTTGGCGACGGTTATTGTGTCGCATATTGCCTTCAGCATCCCTTTTGTGACGTTGGTCGTGCAGGCTCGCCTTCAGGGATTCGACAGATCGTTTGAAGAGGCGGCAATGGATCTCGGAGCGAACGAGTTGGCCACTTTCTGGCGGGTAACACTGCCGATGATCATGCCGGGCGTGCTTTCCGGCGCATTGCTGGCTTTCACCCTTTCGCTCGACGATTTTGTCATTACCTTCTTCACGACGGGACCTGGAGCTTCGACGCTCCCGATCTACGTGTACGGTCTGCTGCGGCGCATCATCACGCCCGAGGTGAATGCCTTGTCCACCGTTTGGGTGGCGGTGGTTTTTGTGGTGGTGCTGGTTTCCCAGCGACTTCAGAGTCGGACCAGTTGATTTGGAGGTCACGCGGGCGGGCGTCCGCTTCGCGAGTCGGAAACGTTTCTTCAAAAAGGAGGAAGAATATGGGATCCAATCTGTGGAAACTAGTAGCTTTTTCGGTGATGGCAAGCATGCTGCTGGTTGCCTGTGGTGGCCAGCCGGCCGGGGGCGGGGAGGCCGCCCAGAAGGTCACGGCCTCGGGGTTCGCTTGTCCGGAGCCCCAGACCCCGGCAGAGGTGACTTCGAAGGAATTGAACCTCTTTGTCTGGACGGAATACATTCCAACAGAATGGAAGGAGTGCTTTGAGCTGATCTACGGCGTCAAGGTCAATCATGACGAGTATTCGAGCAACGAGGAGATGTACGCCAAGCTCTCGGCAGGAGGATCAACCTTCGACTTGATTCTTCCCACGGACTATATTGTTTCCCTGATGGTGAGCCAGAACATGCTTGAGAAATGGGACATGGAGAAGCTGGCCATCCTGGGAAACATCGACGATGGCTTCAAGGACCTGCCGTTCGATCCCGGCAACCAATACACGCTCCCGTATATGGCCGGTACAGACGCGATCATCTACAACTCCGACAAGGTGACCGATCCGCCAACCTCCTGGGCCGATTTGTGGAATCCCGACTACGCCAGTCGCCTGGTCCTGCTGGATGATCCACGGGTGGTAATCGGGTTCACCCTGTTGACGCTCGGCTATGACATCAATACCAGGAATGCGCAGGAATTGGACGAGGCCAAGGCCAAGCTGACCGAATTGATTCCCAATGTCAAGCTGTTTGACAGCGACAGCCCAAAGACGGCGCTGATCGCAGGGGACGTGGATGTGGGCAACGTGTGGAACGGCGAAGCGTTCACCGCCCAGCAGGAGGATCCGGCCTTCCAGTATGTATTCCCGACGGAGGGAACCATACTCTGGCAGGACAACTGGGCTATGCCGGCAGGCGCACCGCATCCAGATGCTGCCTATGCCTGGGTCAACTACATTGAACAGGGCGACCTTTTCTGGTTGATGCTCCGGGACTTCCCCTACACGGTTCCCAACCAGGCTGCGCTGCAGTACGCCAAAGAGAATGAAACCGAGCTGTATGATGCCTACATCAATTCGCCAATCACCAATACACCGGCCGACGTGCTGGCGAAAGGCGTCTTCATGGAGGACGTGGGCGAGGCGACCCCGCTCTATGACCAGATCTGGACAGAGGTAAAGGGCGAGTAGTCCTCAGGGCCCCGCTGCAAGGGCGCGAGCCTGGCCCTTGCCGGACAGATTACGTTCCTGCTGACCTGGGACCGGACCGCGGGGTTCCGGTCCCAGGTCTTCGGATCCCCTGGTTGAGTGACGCCTGTGGCGGCATTTTCCGTCAATTGCGGCGAAGTCGGGGGGACGAATCCTTGGGAGGGATCATGAAGGTGATGTTGGTTGGAGTGGGCGGGGTTGGAGAGGCGATCGCGATGATCGCCAAGGAACGCCCTTGGGTGGAGCAGCTGGTCCTGGCAGACTACAACGTGGATCGGGCCAACGAGGTGCAGCAAAGGCTGGGAACCGTGTTGCGATTTCCGGTCGAACAGGTGGATGCCAGCAGCCAGCCAATGATCGCAGAGCTGATCCGAAAGTACAAAGTGGATCTGGTGATGAACTCTGTCGATCCCATCTTCAATCCGCAAATCTTTGAGGCGGCGTTTGAAGTGGGCACCATGTACATGGACATGGCTATGACGCTGTCCACCCCGCATCCCACGGATCCGTTTAGCAAGCCGGGCGTAAAGCTCGGCGATTACCAGTTCGAACGTTCCGAGGCCTGGGAGAAGAAGGGGTTGCTTGCACTGGTGGGCCTGGGCGTTGAGCCCGGCATGGCAGACGTATTTGCCCGCTACGCACAGGACCACTTGTTTGACGCAATCGAGGAGATAGGCATCCGGGACGGGGCGAATCTGGAAGTGCAGGGATATGACTTCGCGCCCAGCTTCTCGATCTGGACGACGATAGAAGAATGCCTCAACCCACCCGTGGTCTGGGAGGAAGCGCGCGGCTGGTTTACCACCGAGCCGTTCTCCGAGCCGGAGGTCTTCGAATTCCCAGAGGGGATTGGCCCGGTCGAAGTTGTCAATGTTGAGCACGAAGAGGTTCTGCTGGTGCCCCGATGGGTCAAAGCCGGCCGGGTCACCTTCAAGTACGGACTTGGCGACAGGTTCATAGGGGTTCTGAAGACGCTTCATATGCTTGGGCTCGACAGCAAGGAGAAGCTCAACGTGAAAGGTGTACAGGTGGCTCCGCGGGATGTGGTGGCTGCCTGCCTCCCCGATCCGGCCCGTCTGGGTGACAAGATGCAGGGAAGAACCTGCGCCGGCACCTGGGTCCGTGGACGGAAGAATGGACGTCCGCGGCAGGTCTACCTGTATCAGGTGGCGGACAACGCGGTCTGCATGAAGAGATGGGGATGTCAAGCCGTTGTGGCGCAGACGGCATTCAATCCGGTCATCGGCTGGGACCTGATAGAACACGGCCGCTGGAAAGGGGTTGGAGTCTTGGGCCCAGAGGCCTTCGATCCGGTTCCCTTCATGGACAAGATGGCGGAGTACGAGTTCCCCTACGGCATGAAGGAGATGTCCACGTGAGCCGCGCGGCCGCGATGAATCCCAGAGCTGAAGATTGTGGTCCAAGGGGGCTGCACGTATAATCGCCTGAGCCTGGCAACGCATAGGGCAAGCCATGCCGTTCGGTCGTTGCTGCAAGCCGAGCGGCGCGGAGCGGTCCAGGGGCGAGACTGAGCCGGAACCGCTGGACCTAGGCCGAGACTGGCGATTCGCACTGCGGCCGGAGATTGGCAGGGGCACATGAGCGCCGCCCCTGCCATCGGTATGGCCCTACTGGCTCCGCGGCGTATGCGGTCCGGGCTGCACGCCCGGGCCTTTCATGGGAGCAAGCATGTCCGATCTGTACAGTCAGAATTTTCCCCACATGTCACCCGTCTGGGGCCGCATCTTTGACTTCGTAGCCGATCGCGCCGAAGGAGCATACATCTACACGACGGATGGCCGCCAACTGCTGGATTTCACCTGTGGTATCGGCGTCACCAACACGGGTCATTGCCATCCACGGGTAGTGGAAGCCATTCGTCAGCAAGCGGGCTCCTTCATTCACGCCCAGGCCAATATTGTCATCCATCAGCCAATGCTTCGATTGATAGAGGAACTGCGTCGGATTGTGCCGGCCTCAATTGACGGGTTCTTCTTCTCGAACTCCGGGGCTGAGGCAATCGAGGGGGCTGTCAAGCTGGCGCGGATGGCCACGGGGCGTCCGAACCTCGTCGTGTTTAGCGGATCCTTCCATGGGAGAACCGCCGGCACAATGGCGCTGACCACATCCAAGACCATCTATCGGGCGGGCTTTGGACCGCTTCCCTCGGGCGTGTTTGTGGCTCCTTTCCCATATGCGTTCCGGCTTGGGATGACCGAGGAGCAAACTTCTGCCTACGCCTTGGAGCAGCTGCAGCACCTGCTGGCATCGCAAACCGCACCCAAGGAAACGGCTGCCATCTTGATCGAATCGGTCCTCGGCGAGGGGGGCTATGTGGTGCCGCCGGCCAGCTTCATGCGCGGCTTGCGCGAAATCTGTGACGCTCATGGGATGCTGCTCATCTTGGATGAGGTGCAATCCGGTTTTGGACGCACGGGCCGGTGGTTTGCCTACGAGCATTTCGGGATCGTTCCCGACGTCATCACGGTGGCCAAGGGCATTGCCTCCGGTCTGCCGCTATCAGGCGTCTTCAGCCGCATGGATCTAATGAAGAAGTGGGACGTCGGTTCCCATGGCGGCACCTTCGGGGGCAACGCCGTGGCGTGTGCGGCCGGCGTGGCCACGATCCAGGCCTTGCGTGACGACAACATGATCCACAATGCCGGGGAGCGCGGTACCCAGCTGGTGACGGGGTTGCGAAAGCTTCAGGAGGAGCACCCAGAAATAGCCGATGTCCGCGGTCTGGGACTGATGATCGGCACGGAGTTCACCGTCGACGGCCGGCCTGAAAAGGCCAAACCGCTCGTGAAGGAGATCGTTCACGCCGCTGAGCAGGAAAACCTGCTCTTGCTCACCTGTGGCACATACGACAACACCATCCGTTGGATACCGCCCCTGAATGTCACCGCGGCCCAGATAAACGATAGCCTTGGCAGCTTCAAGACCGCCCTCGAAAGGACTTTGGTCAGCGAATGAGCGAACAAGCAGCACGCGTTTGGCGGGTGGATGTCGGCAGGCAAAGCTTGTCGCGTGAAGCCGTACCTGCATCCTGGATTCGACTGGGCGGGCGGGGATTGCTGGCTCGCATTCTCCTGGATGAGGTGGATCCCGTGTGTGATCCGCTCGGTCCCCAGAATCGGCTGATCTTCGCGCCCGGGCTGCTGGTGGGGCACATGCTGTCTTCCACTGACCGGATATCCATTGGAGCCAAATCGCCACTGACCGGCGGTGTCAAAGAAGCCAATGCAGGTGGCCGCACGGGGCTGCACATGGCGTATCTTGGCATGCATTCTCTGATCTTCGAGGGTCAGCCCCGGGACGATGCCCTGTGGGTCCTGAAGCTATCTGCTCAGGGTGCCACCTGGGAGCGGGCTGACGAACTCGCCGGCTTGGGTGGCTATGAGACCGCGCGCAGGCTGCTTGAGGTTCACGGCGACAAGATTGCCGCCGCCCTCATCGGACCGGCCGGGGAGATGCGCATGCGTGCCGCTGGGATCCTCAACCTGGACAAAGACCGCGTGCCCGCGCGGCTGGCGGCGCGGGGTGGGCTGGGGGCCGTAATGGCCTCCAAGGGGCTCAAGGCGATCATCTTTGACAACTCCGGTGGCCAGAGGCCGCCGATAGCCGATCCACAGCTGTTCAAAGCGGCTCAAAAGGAGTTTACGAAAGCAGTTCTCGAACATCCTCAGTCGATTGCCTATCGCGACTTCGGAACGGCTGGCATGGCCCACATGAGTGATGGGTTTGGCGGAATACCCACCCGCAACTTCTCCTCCGGCCATTTTGAGCAGGTGGAGGATATCAGCGGCGAGACAATGCGCGAGTTCCTGCTCCAGCGCGGGCATCCCTCGGAGACCTCGCATGCGTGCATGGCCGGATGTACCATAAAGTGTTCCAATATCTTTGGTGGCGAGGATGGCAAGATCATCGTGTCGCCCTTGGAGTACGAGACTATTGGTCTCATGGGAGCCAACCTCGGGATTTCCTCGCTGGATTGCATCGCTCGCATGAATTGGGAGGTTAACGATCTGGGTCTAGACTCCATCGAGATCGGAGCAGCGCTGGGCGTGGCGGCTGAAGCCGGAGTGATGCAATGGGGCGATTGCGAGGCTGCCATGAACCTCATTCAGCAGATCCGCCAGCCTACCGAGGTCGGGCGCGCGCTCGGAGATGGGGCAGCGGCGGCTGGCCGGAAGTGGGGTATCGAACGGGTGCCCGTGGTCAAGGGCCAGGCCATGTCGGCCTATGAGCCGCGCGCCATCAAGGGGACTGGCGTCACATACGCCACATCCCCGCAGGGCGCCGACCACACTGCGGGTCTCACGATCCGGGCAAAAGTCAATCATCTGGACCCCGCCGTCCAGCGCGATGTCTCTCTGAATGCCCAGTTGAACATGGCGGGATACGACACGATAGGCGCGTGCATCTTCGCCGGCTTTGGCTATGCGGCCACACCAGACGCGGTGGTCCGACGGCTGCTGACGGCGCGCTATGGCTGGAACGACCTTCCGGAGAACGTGCTGCAAGACCTGGGAAAGCAAACCATCCGGATGGAGCGAGAGTTCAATCGCCGCGCGGGCTTCACGCCCAGTGATGATCGGATTCCCGCCTGGATGACGCGCGAGCAGCTGCCCCCGCACAACACCGTCTTCGATGTGCCCGACGAGACTCTGGACGGGATCTTCAGCGAGATATAGCGTGCAGTCGGCAAGGCACGTGTGCATTGCCGACTGACTGGAGCCACCGATCGGATTTGAACCGATGACCGGACGATTACGAATCGTTCGTTGTTCTGGGTGGCCGATGTGGCTGGCCAAGCCCCCATCTGTGGGGGGTCGGACGCTCATCCACGGGTATTCTGCCTGTATTTAGGGCAATTCATTAAACAAATAATCGTCTGCTCATTGGCAGGCGCCAAACGACAACCTATTGTATGTCTTTGTCGTGTGCAACGCAAGTCTCTTCGTTGCTGTTGCCCAGTATCTGCAGTGTTGTTTCGGCGCCAGTCTGATCCAGCCTCACGCATTTC
>DATIPW010000104.1:0-2973 GCA_035471605.1 Anaerolineales bacterium
AGCTTGCTGTAGTCCCGCGGCCGCATGGCCTCGGCCAGATTGGTTGAGCCTCGCACGTCCGCAAAGAGAAGTGACAACTCGATCTCTGCTCCGCCTTGATACTGACCCGCGAACTGCTCGCACACGTTGCAGAGCAGTGGATTGAGACTTGACGGGCGTTTTCCATAGACGAGTTTGACCACGCCACCGCCGGCGCCGGCAAACGGCGCGTAGCAGTTCTTGCAACGCGGATGGCCGGGCAGAAATCGGAAGAACTGCCGCTGCCGACGCTCTTTCTCGAATTCGCCGGTGGTGAGATACGTCCGCCACAGGTTTTCCACCATGGCGTCGTGGTCAGCCTTCGAAGTCACCATCAATCACCTCACAGTGCATTCGTGATCGAACTGATACGGCTGGCAATCCGCGGGGACCAGCTGTTGCCGCCTCACATGGCCGATTTCGCCGTCTTTTGCCGATAGATTCCGGCTGTCAAGGTCAAGTGCAACGCACGCCTGGGTCTTGAACCACTTCCGTCTCGGTCACATTGTTGACCGGCGCATGGTGGATCCAAAATCGGGGCAATTCTAACACCACCCTGCTTGGCACCCTCCACGAATTGGATCCATAGTCTGGGAAGATTTGCGGCTTTTCAGGCTCGACTGCGAACCCGCGCGTGTTGCTTGTTTGCAGTCTAGTGGAAAATCTGCAGCCCCGGCTGCTCGCGGGACTGAGAGCAGGGAATCGTTTACCCGCCAGACTTGGCAGTATTGCGGCCCCTGAGAGGCAGGGGGCGAAGGGGACTTGCCAGCCAGAGACAGCTTGCGCCATGCGCGCGCCGCCCCACGGCAACCCGCAGGGGGGACGGCCCACTTTCTGGCAGCTGACGGGTGCGGGCGCGGCCACGCCGGGCACTTGACTCTCGGGCTCCCCTTGTGTATACTATTCACAGAGTACTTTGCATTTCAAAGTATCTGAAGGGGATAGGTCGGCGTCTGCCGAGCGGAGGCCACTGGTGTCACATCCGATCAGCCTGAGAGCGGCGGAAAGCAGAGCGTTTCGAAAGACATTCGATGACGGGCTATGGGACATGCTGCTGGCGTGTTTCGTGCTGGCATACATTCTGGCACTGTACCTGAGCCCCATCCTGGGCGACTTCTGGAGCTCAATGGTCCAGGTGCCCGTGTGGGGCGTGGCCTACCTGGCTATGCGCCTGATCCGCAAGCATGTAGTCGCGCCGCGCATGGGCGCGGTGCAGTTTGGCCCGGCGCGCAAGGGCAGGCTGGCCAAACTCGGCACGACGTTGCTGGTCGTGAACGTGCTGGCCCTAATCCTGGGGGTGGGCGCTGCATTGAGCTTTGCCCGCATTCCGGGCCAAGTGATCAGCATCGTCTTTGGGATGCTGTTGCTGCTTGGCTTCAGTGTCGCGGCCCACTTCCTGGAATTGAGCCGCCTGTATGTCTATGGTCTGCTGATGGCGTTGGCCCTGCCAGTCGGGGAGTGGCTGTGGATGCAGGGCCTCGTCTCTCACCACGGCATCCCGATGGTTTTCGGCACCACATCCGGCATCATGCTGGCCACCGGCCTGATCCTCTTTGCCCGACTGATGCGCGAGAACCCGCTGCCCAGCCAGGAAATCCCGTAGGGAAGCTGATGGCGAAAGCGCGGGCCAAAGCACAACTGCACGCACTGGCCGATATCGACCAGGTCATCCACGCGCCGGCCCGGCTGATGGTGCTAACCTACCTGTATGTGGTCGAGAGTGCCGACTATGTTTTCCTGATGCGGATGACGGGCCTGACGTGGGGAAACCTGGCAGCGCACCTCGGCAAATTGGAGGAAGCCGGCTACGTGGCCATCCAGAAGCAATTCAAGGGAAAGAAGCCGCATTCAACGATCCGCCTGACGCGCCAGGGACGATCTGCTTTCAAGGAGTACAAGACGAGCATGCAGCTCGTCCTTGATGATCTGCCTGATTGAAGCGCGCGCGGCCAAGCCTGCTACCCGCGGCGGGGCAGCTGGGCTCCCCAATTCAATCCGACCGGACCTCTGTGCGCGAGTGCACTTGCTGATGGATGACCCTGCGGTGAGTTGCGCCGCGGTGCTTGGTCCGAGAATCCATCCCCTTTGGCTGACGACTCAGATACCCGCTGGCGGAAACTTCCCCGGATGAGACCCCTCAGGTTCGCGAGCCGCGGTCTTCCGATCCTTGTGCTCTTGCCAGAATCCAAATCCTGCTGCAATCGACAATCCCCCGATCGCAATGGCCAGAGCAAGTGTGAGACCAGCCATCTGGGGGCTGGGTGGTGCGTCCGGCGGCGCGACAGCAGGCGCTGCAGTGTATGACGGGGATGGGAGGGCCGGCTCGGCTGAGGGCCGCGCCGGCGTGGATGCCGCGATGCTGACGGTTGCAGATGCGCCAGCCGTGGGGGGCGCTGCTACTGAGGCTGGAGCCTCTGCATCTGCCGGGCGGATGAGCAGTTGCTGTCCAGGTTGAATGACTATGGAATCGCCAGCGATCTTGTTGATAGCCCGAATGTCATCCACACTGACGCCGTAGGACAGGGCGATGCTCCACAGCGTCTCCCCGTAGCCGACAACATGGACTGTCGAACCGTCGGGGCCGGGAGTGCTCGTTTGCAGGCCGACAAACGGAGCCTGGGTAGCGGCCAGTTCTTCCCCCGTGCGAATGTCGACCGTGTAGTACACGAAACCATCGTCTGAAAAGGCGACCCCCGCTCCGATTTCCCCCGTCGCATAGCCCGTCAGAATGTGCCGGTGACCCCAATCCGCCCAGACCTGGTACACCGCGGCATCCACTGTGACAAAACCGGCAGTCCCACTGGCGACGTTCTCCTGCAATCCAATATCCAGCGGGCGCGTGCCATCGCTGTGCACGTGCGTTGACGTTCGTGTGGCTGCCTGGTATTCAGAATGCTCCTGGGCATAGGCCATCAACCAGGGATCGACCGTGTAGGGTTGAAGCGCGTGCAGGGC
>DATIPW010000105.1:0-13814 GCA_035471605.1 Anaerolineales bacterium
CCTGAATCCTCAGGACACGCCTCACGCGTACATAGAGGATCAGTGTCAGTACCTTCGCGACAAGTGGACCTCGACCCATTCCGTTCCGGGCACAATCGTCCTGGTGATCATGTTTCACAGCATCGAGAAGGGCGAGTCAAGTGCCACGGATCCCAAGAACGTGGGCGGCGGGGATTTCAAGCGAATCATGAACGGCCTGCACGACATGGGCTTTCAGGCGATCAGCGCCGTGCAATTGGCGGATTTCCTGGATCACAATGCCTTGATCCCACCGCGCTCGGTGGTATTGATCCAGGACGACCGCCACGCCGCAGCCAACTTCACCGATTGGTTTCTTCCCTACTGGGAACAATGGCAATGGCCCGTCGTCAACGGATGGATCAGCGCATTTGGAGGGGAGGACCCGGTGCTGGCCGAGAATGTCGCCCTGGGGCAGCAGGGCTGGGTGGACCACCAGGCTCATGGGGTTGTCCACAACATCCCCATGAGCGACAGTTCGGCAGACGAGTACCTGACGGGCGAATTGCAGGGCTCCATCTCCAATCTGCAGGAGCACTTCAACAAGACCCCTGTGGCGATCATCTGGCCCGGTGGGGGATTCGGAGTCCGGCCGGTGCAGTTTGCCCGGAAGTTCGGGTACCGACTGGGATTCACCGTGAATCCGCGCGGCCCCTTCATGTACAACTGGATTCCCCTTGCGGACCAGCCGGATCCTGGCAGGCCTCTCAGCATACCCGAGGGCCCAGTCAATGACCCCCGCATGGTGCTGCCGCGTTATTGGCCCTATCAGGTGCTGGCGAGTCTGGATGGAATCCGACTCATGGGTGAGCAGGCGGCCGCCTACGCTGAACAGAACAAGGCGGTTGAAGTGGAATACTACGACATCGTCTGCGCGCCAACCCTCGGTCCGATGCCCTAGACGGGCGCCGACAGCGCCCGCGGGTAGTGCGGCCAATAGCACCCTTTCGTGAAACTGCGTCTACCGCATGCCGGGAGCGGCCATGCTCGGACGCGTGATAAAGGACTCCGGGAGAAGAGCTGTTGAGATGCCAGCTTGGGCGCCCAGCAGCTGCCGGAGGCCCACGTGCCGCGCCAAGGTGAGCTTAGGCAAATTGCCGATTGCCCTGAATGCCGCGGGGTGTGAGCGGGGCTGTTGCCCCAGCCGGGGCACTGATAGAGTGGCGGACCGGGGGTACAGCCTCCGGCAGGCAGGAGCGATTCCTGCGAAGCATCCGGAAAGGATCAAGGCATGTCGGTCGAGAGCTGCCCGTTCTGCCGGATTGTGCGTGGCGACCTGAGCGCCGAAATCATCCATCGTGATGATATCGTGGTGGCCTTCCGCGATATCCGTCCGGTCGCGCCGGTACACATCTTGATTGTTCCCGTTCTCCATCTTGCCACACTGGAGGAGATCCAGCCCAGTGACGGCGGGCTGCTGGATCACATGGCACAGACGGCGCGAGTGATTGCCATCGGCGAACATGTCAACGCCAGTGGCTATCGGCTAGTCATCAACACCGGCGGAGATGCTGGGCAGAGCGTACTTCACCTGCATATGCATCTGTTGGCCGGCCGAAGAATGAGCTGGCCCCCTGGCTAGCGGTGCAGCGCGCTCCCCGTCCCCAATTTTCCCGGCCGTTTCCTTTGCCGAAAGGCGAGCCACCCCAAACCAAGCCCCCCGAATACCAGCAGTCCCCCCGCAACGCCCAGAAGTGGCGACAAGCCCGCATCGCTTGGCCCGGTGCCCGTTTCTCCGGTGGGCGCGTCCCTGCTCTGAGCGCCAAAATCGACGAAGGCACGATCACCCGGACGCACGTCCAGCGTGTACGTGAGATTCATCGTCGGATTGTAGTTATCTGGGATGGCTACGCCAACATTGTATTCACCGTCGGGAACGTTGCTGAAGCACGTCCCGGCATAGGCCTCGGGGTCGGGATTGATGGCTGTTTCTCGAGTATCCGAGAACTTGCCCTGTATCTCCGTGACGCTGATGGCGCCGCCCGGGATCACCGGCTCCTCCAGCTGACGCAACGAATCTCCGTTGACATCATCAAACAGCAAGACGCAGATTTCCGTGGTACCGGACAGTGGGGTAGGGGTCGCAGCCGAATCCGGCGGAGTCGCAGCTGGGCCCAATGTGTTCACCGGTGCTGCGGCCGGCCCGCCGGTTCCCACCAGGATTTGCTGTCCCTCGCGGATGTTGGTGCAATCGGCGTTGATGTCCTGGTTCAGCTGCCGCAATTGATCAAAACCGACACCATAGAGCAGCTGGATCTTGGTGCAGGTGTCCCCTGCCTGGACCTCGTACAGAATCCGTCCATCCGGAAGCGGCGTATTGGTGGCAAACTGCTGCTGGGCCGGATCGGCTCGCGCGCTGCCCGAAAGGGCAAACGCGAAAATGCCCAGCGCGATCAGAATCAAGAACGGGGTCGTCGCGACTTTCATCGCTGAAATTATATCAGCCTGCTATTCACAAGAGTGGTAGTGGACCTCGGACCAGCACTACGGTGCGGACGCCGGCGTCACCAATCCGTATCGGGCGCGGATTTTGGGCAGGAAGTAGGAATCGAAAAACCCTTCCAGGTCGTAGTCAGGCTGCCAACCCCAGTCACGCCGGGCAAGTGAATCATCCACGTCCTCGGGCCAAGAATCGACGATTCCCTGACGGCGCGGATTCGGATCGAACGAAATCTGTGCTCCCGGAAAAGCGCTGACGGCGCGGTCGCGGAACTGGCCGGCCGTCAGGGCAAAAGCAGCCACGTTGTAGACAACCTGGCTCAGACTTTCGCGGGGCGCTTCGGCAATCATCAGAAGCGACTTGATGGCATCCGGCATGGCCATGAAGGAGATCTTCGTTTCCTCCCGCACGAAGCACACGTATGGCTTGTGCTGAGCTGCAGCATGCAGCATTTCCGGCCCGTAGTCACTGGTTCCTCCGCTTGGAAGGGTCACGGCTGAGATCAGGCCCGGAAACCGCAGTGCTCGGAAATCCACCATTGCAGGAGGGTGGGGGTCCAAGTGGTGCTGGCCGAAGTAGTGGCTGTAGTACAGACCGAGCTTTTCGCAGTACAGCTTGTTGCAGCCGTACATGGTATGCGGCGTGTTGAACTGGTCCTCTCGCACGCGCCCGGCGGCTCGCTTTTCGTTTGCCGTGAGACCGTAGGCAGCGATCGAGCTTGGAAACAGGAATCTCACCGGCTTGGCATACTTCTGCGAGCGGTACTCGGCCAGCATCAGCAGCTGCAGCGTGCCGTCGACGTTGATGCGGTGAGCCTCCTCGCTGGCGATCTCCGCCTTGGACGAGAGCGAGGCAGCCAGGTGGAAGATCAGGTCAAAGTCGTAATCATAGAATGTCTTGATCTTGTAGAGGAGGTCCCCTTGGACGTGCTCGGCGATGGCAGGCTGCAGTGATTCTGGAACAGCTGCAATGTCCGCCGTGACGATCCGATAGCCGCCACGGCCGGCCAGTTCCTGGACCAGCGCCTGTCCGATCTCCCCGCACGCACCGGTTACCAATACGGATGTTAGATCCTGCAATTGCCTGGGCGTCATCTGCAACTCCCCTATGCTAGAATGTCAGCATGTGTTCCGGCCTACCCGGAGGTCGAGGCGGTTCCACTCTTGCAGGGCTCCCCCCATTGTCTCTGGTTGCTGAATGCGTCGAAGGGATGGACGAGCCGCTGCACATATTCTACAGCAGGGGCGGGCTTTCCATATGAAACAGAAGACTGCCGGCCTGCTGCTGGTCCCGATGCTTTTCATTGCGGTGGCGTGCACGGCTGTTGCAGGTACACCACCCGAAGCCCCGAGCACGCCAACCAGTGTCCCGGCGGTCGTAGCGCCAACAGAAATCTTGTGGTTTCCACCGACTGAGACGCCCGCTATTGCCGCGGCGGTGACGGAGCCTCCGACACCGGAACGCAAGCCCGGGGTGGGGGAGCTGTTGGTCGCCGACAATATGACCTCTTCTGCCTACTGGAACGCCTCTGATTCTGGCGCAGCGGCCGCGATGGTATCTGAGCGTGGGCTCACGGTGTCTGCACGGCCCGGCGGGCCCCCGGTGGTGGCCTTGCATCGGAGTGCCGTCTTTGGCGACATGATGCTGGAAATGACGGCACGGCCCAGCCTGTGCCGGGGCAGGGACGCGTATGGCCTGGTATTCCGCGCGCCCAATGAGCTTGCCTTCTACCGTTTCGTGGCCGTCTGCGATGGCCTCGCCGCGGTGGAGCGACTCAGTCTCGGGACGCCCAGGGTGCTTCAGCCGCCCACGGCGACATCCGATGTCCCGGTAGGAGCGCCGGGTGAAGTCAGGTTGGGCGTCTGGGCGCTGGATTCCGAATTCCGCTTCTTCCTCAACGATCGCTATCAATTCTCGGTGATCGATACCAACTACCTGGCCGGTGGGATCGGGGTGTTCGTTGAAGCTCATGGCGATAACCCTGCCGTGGTCACTTTCTCTGACCTGAAGGTGTATCGGCTGGCGCCCTTGCGGTCGGTGGCCACGGCGGCGCCCTAGGCGCTGGAAGGTCACAAGGGGCATGATGCGAAGCAACAAGTTGAACGATCTGGACGCCAAGACGTGGTTGAAGTTCCAGAAATCGTGGTTTGTGCACAATCCGCCGCCCCGAAAGCAGGGCGTCCTGGCGCATCCCGCCAAGTTCCCCGAGACTCTGGCCCAGGAGTTCATCGAGTTCTTCACCAAGAGGGGCGAGGTGGTGTTGGACCCGATGGCAGGCACCGGATCCACGCTGGTGGCAGCGCTGCGAGCCGGCAGGCACTCCTATGGCATTGAGCTTAGCCCACGCTATGCCCTCATGGCACAGCAGGCACTGCAGGCCGAGCGCTCTTCTTGGGGCGCGGATGTTGCAGAATTGCATTCCGAGGTGATCTGCGCGGATGCGGCGCGGGCAAATGAGTTGCAACTTCCCAAGACCCACTACGTGCTCACATCCCCTCCGTATTGGGACATGCTGCACTCCGACGGTAGCAAGACTCAGAAGGCGCGCCGTAGCTCGCCTGACCTTGATGTTGTCTATTCTTCCGATGCCGAGGACCTTGGCAATATTCATGACTACGGCGCGTTCCTGGAGCGTCTGGTTGGCATCTATGCCGGGTTGAGACCCATCCTTCACGAACGGGCCTACCTAACCATCATTGTCAAGAACGTCAAGAAGGGCGGCCGGGTCTTTCCGCTGGCCTGGGATCTGGGTCACGAGCTGTCCCGCGTCTACAGCCTGAAGGATGAAAAGCTTTGGTGCCAGGACAATCAAAGGCTTTCACCGTTTGGCCTGGGTTCGGCCTGGGTCAGCAACACCTTCCACCACTACTGTTTGCAGTTTCGAAACGATCGGTGACGCCATGCCGGGGGCATTGCCACGGCTCAACGCGAGCCACCGAGGGCACGCGCGTGCAAGAGCGCCTCTGCTGCAGGGCCGGCAGCCCCTTGTGCCCCGACTTGCTTTCCGGGCGGCGCAGCTTCTTTGTCGGCAGGCGCACATGCTTGCTCAAGTCACAGCTCGTTCCCTGATGTTTGGCGGTCACCGTTGCTATTATGCGCCAGCGCCTGGAGGCGTGAGCGGCAATCCTGCGCGCGCCCCACGCACGCCCTCTCGCAGAAGTCCCCTACCTTAAGAAGTTACTCATTCGATGCTGATAGACTCGCTGCTATGTCCCGATATACTCGCCGCCTGATCCTCCCCGGAATCATCGCCCTGGTGCTAGCGGGCACTGTGTTGGTGTTTCGGGATCCGAGCATTCGAAGCCGTGCGGAGTGGCGCTACGAGGTCTGGGGGACGTACCTGAAAAACGCGATCGACCCCGTCGGTCCTCTACCCACGCCAGCTGCGGCCACTCGCCTGCCCAGCACTACGCCCACCCCCACGGCGGCCGAGACCCTGGCACCCGCGACCCCCACGCCGGCAGCATCGCCGTTGCCTCCCAGCGTCTCGCTGGCTGCGCCACAGTACGAGCGACAGGGCATCAACAATTGTGGACCTGCTACGCTGGCGATGACCCTGCGGATGTATGGTTGGGAAGGCGATCAGTACGATATTGCCGGGATCGTCAAGCCCCTGGACCAAGATCGAAACGTAAATCCGGAAGAGCTCCGGTACTACGTCCTCAACGAGGCCGGATGGCTCCGGGCAGAGTACCGGGTTGCCGGCAACATTTCGCTGCTGAAGGGGCTGCTGGCTGCGAATTACCCTGTCATCGTAGAAGCTGCCACGTACATAGATCCGCAGGATGCCAGCGGCCCGGCCGATGATCTCTGGGCTGCCCACTATCTTCTGGTCACGGGCTACGACGATGCGAAGCAGGTCGTGACGGCACACGACCCGCTGCGGGGTCCGGGGACGCAGATCTCCTACGAAGCCCTGATGGAGGATTGGAAACCCTTCAACTACCTGTACATGGTGCTCTACTTCCCGCAAGACGAGCCGGAAGTTGCGGCCATCTTGGGAAACGACTGGGATGCAGCGCTCAATCGGCAGCGGGCATTGCAGATCGCGCAGCAGGCCACGACGGCGGATCCGCGAGATGCATTCAGCTGGTTCAACTTGGGTGCCACCCAGGTGTATGCCGAGCGCTACGAGGAGGCGGCGCAGGCCTTCGATACCGCCTTCACGCTTGGGCTGCCCCAACGCATGACTCGCTACCAGTTCTGGCCATTTGTCGCCTACTACAATGCCGACCGCATTGACTACTTGCTGACGATCACTGAGAACACCTACAAGGTGATCAACGGCAACTATTCGGAGGAGGCATTGCTCTGGCACGGCTATGGATTGCTGCGAGCGGGGGATACGCAGGGGGCGGCGGCCTCCTGGAACAAAGCTCTGAGCGTGCATCCGCGCTACTGCGATGCAGAACGGGCGATCAATGAATTCGTCGCGGCTACGTACGATCTGACCGGCTGCAGCCCGTGAGTCAGCAGGCCAAGTTTGGCCCACGTCCTTAATTGACGGGCCGAACCGGCTGTGGTAGCATTCCGCCCAATCAAATAGCCCTAATCGGCACTCTTATCCAGAGAGGCGGAGGGACCGGCCCTGCGATGCCTCGACAACCTGGGTTGGTTCTCGGCGGCGTGGATCTTGGAGCCACCGAAGACGAGCTAATCCAAGGTGCCAATTCCGACAGAAGGATGTTCTGGAAGATGAGAGGGCAGCCGTGCCTGACGCGCTCCTTGCCCTTTCGAGACCGGAAGGGCAATTTCATTTGTAGAAAGGACTGCCGCACCCATGAGCACGACGTTTATGACTTCTCCCAGCCTGATGTTCACATCGGAATCGGTGACCGAGGGGCATCCCGACAAGATCTGCGACCAGATCTCCGACGCGGTGCTGGATGCCTGCCTGGCGCAGGATCCGACCTCGCGGGTTGCCTGCGAGACGGCCACCAAGACCGGCTACGTGATGCTACTTGGCGAGATCACCACGCGGGCCCAGGTCAATTTTGACGACCTCGTGCGTCAAACCATCCTGGATATTGGCTACGATGCTTCGGACAAGGGCCTGGACGGAAAGACCTGCGGGGTGCTGGTAGCGATCGCCAAGCAGTCGGGCGATATCGCCATGGGCGTTGACAAGGCGCTGGAGGCCAAGACCGGCCAGATGACAGAAGCAGAGGTCGAGGCGATCGGCGCAGGCGACCAGGGAATGATGTTCGGTTTTGCGTGCGATGAAACGCCCCAGCTCATGCCGATGCCCATCTACTTGGCACACAAGTTGAGCCGCCGCTTGGCGGAGCTCCGCCGAGACGGGACGCTCCCGTGGCTGCGCCCTGACGGGAAGAGCCAAGTCACGGTTGAGTACTCCCAGGGCAAGCCGCGGCGCATCGACACGGTGCTTGTGAGCACCCAGCACTCTCCGGATATGGCACAGGCAGATATTCGCGAGCAGATTATGGAACACGTCATCTTGCCGGCCATGCCCGAAGGCATGGCCGGCAAGGACCTGAAGATCTTTGTCAATCCGACGGGCCGATTCGTGATCGGCGGTCCGCAGGGCGATGCCGGACTCACCGGACGCAAGATTATTGTCGACACATACGGAGGCATGGGGCGGCACGGGGGTGGTGCCTTCAGCGGCAAGGACCCGACGAAGGTGGACCGCTCGGCCGCATACGCGGCCCGCTATGCAGCCAAGAACGTGGTCGCAGCCGGACTCGCCGAGCGCGTCGAGATTCAGGTCGCATATGCCATCGGCGTTGCACATCCGTTGTCAGTGAATGTCGAAACGTTCGGCACCGGCAGGATCCCTGACTCGAGGATCGCGGACCTGGTATTGCAGAACTTTGATCTCCGCCCCGGGGCCATCATTCGCGACCTGGGACTGCGGCAGCCCATCTATCGCAAGACGGCAGCATACGGGCACTTTGGCAGGGACGACGTTCAGCTTCCATGGGAAAAAACAGACAAGGCCGATGCCCTACGAGCCGCCGCAGGCCTCTGAACCCCGATCGAGCAGGACGAAAAACCGCAAACGCTGCCGGATTGCCGGCAGCGTTTGCTTTCCGGGTGTTGGACGTCCGTGCGTTCGGCGCGTCCACTGCGCGGTATTTCTGGAAGAAAGCGTGCAGAGGCAGCTCACGTGTGAGGCTCTTCCCCAGATCACATACTTTCCAACCCGTGGGCTTGCAGAAGTGCGTCGTCCGCCAGCAGTTCCGCGGCTGACCCGTCCGCGACCACCCTGCCTTCGTCCATGATGATCATGCGTGGAAATGCCTCACGAACCATTGCCAGGTCATGGCTTGCAACGAGCATGGTCATGTCCAGATCCTGGAGGCGCCGGATCAGCGTCCGTCGAGCGCGGGGATCCAGTCCGGCAGTGGGCTCATCGAGAACCAGTACCTCGGGCTCCATGGATAGCACAGTGGCAATGGCTATTGCCTTCTTCTCGCCCATGCTCAGATGATGCGAGACGCGCCGCGTGTAGGATTGCATGCCAACGGCTTCCAACGCAGCCGTCACGCGTTCTTGGACCTCCTCCGTCGACAGACCTTGGTAGATCGGCCCGAACGCCACATCGTCAAATACCGTGGGTGAGAAGAGCTGGTCGTCGGGGTTCTGGAAGACCATACCCACCGCGGCGCGCACGCGCCCCAGTGTAGTGCTTTCCACTCGCAGTCCGGAGACCGTCACCCGGCCGGCGCCCGTCAGGATGCCGTTCAGATGGAGCAAGAGCGTCGATTTGCCAGCCCCGTTTGGGCCCACAAGGGCAACCTTCTCACCCGGGGCGATGCTCAGCGAAATGTCCCTGAGAGCCGCGTGGCCGTCGGGGTACGAGAACGAAAGAGATTCGATTTCGATGGAGTGATGCATGGGCCTATCAGCCCAGCCAGCGCCCAAGAACAAGAAGCGCCAGCAGCACGCAAAGACCACCCGCAAGCGTCAGCCGGTCGGCTGAGCCAAGGGGTGGCAGCGGCAGGCTGCGGGCCTCGCCGTCGTATCCCCGCGCCAGCATCGAAGAATAGATGCGCTCACTCCGCTCAAAGGCTCGCAACAGCAGATTGCCTGCCATGCCTCCCGCCACGCGCGCCCTCCAGGCCAAGCTTCCGCCCAACCCTGCTTTCCTGCTCGCACCGTGGCCGGAACGCGCCGCCCTGGCTCGCATGAGGCGCAGCACCTCATCGACCAGCACGAAGAGATATCTCCACATAAGTGCAAACATCGCCACCAAGAGCTTTGGCGTGCCCACGGCCCGCATCGCCCGCAGGAGTTCGGGAAAGGGTGATGAGCCGGCAAGGACGATGGCTACTTGGATCGAGAGCCATGACTTGAGCACAATGCTCACGAAGCGCTCCACGCCCGGGAGCGTGGCATACAACACAACATCTACGAACGGCACCCCGAAAAGAGGCTGCCCGGGAGTTCCGAAAATCACGGGCAAGGCCGCCAAGGCGAAGGGCAGCGCAAGTCCCGAGCGCTTCAGCACGTACACAAGGCCAAGCCCCGATAGTATCTCGATGCAAAGAGCCATGGCGACCAGCAACACATAGGCCGGCCAAGCCGCGATGGGCGTGAGCGAGCACGTGATGATGAAGGCCAGCGTGAGGATGAGCTTGGTTCGCGTGTCAAGAGAATGAACGGGGCTCAGCAAGGGGCGGTAGGGATCCAAGAAGTGAACGTGCATGGCAGGCAGGCGGTGACGAGCGGTTTTGGCAGGCCGAGCCCTGCTCGCGACCGGAGTACGCTCTATGACCCTCGCTTGCCCCGCCGCAGGTAGGCTGCACACAGGGCCGTTCCCAGGACCAGGAGAGCCCCCAAGGCTCCAGCCAAAATCGTTGCGATCCCCTTGTCGGCGATCCGAGGGAGCGAGTAGCCGGGGACCAGCTTGTACCACGGATCCGCGGCCATGCGCAGGAAACCCTGCTGCCGAGCGACCCATTCCAGTCCATCAGGATTCGCCGATGCCATGGGCGAAAAGAGAACGAGAACCGCCGTTGCCGCGGCGCCGACAAGCCATACGGCAGTGTTGCTGTGCCGGGCAGCGGAATGGTCATCCAACAGATCACGTCGGGCGGCCAACAGGAAGCCCGCGGCGCCGACGGTAATTGCCGCCTCACCCAGGCCGATCAGCGCGTGGACCCCGGCCATCGCCGGAATGGCCAGGTTTGCAGGTGATGTGCCTGAAGCCGACAGCTCAAGCGCGCAGGCCAGGGAAGATACCACGATCGACATCCAAGCTGCCAGGGCGCCGCCGACCAGAATGCCCGTAGACCGCGCAGGGAGGAGCCCGCGAACGGTTCTGAATACGAAGTGCGAGACACAAACCCCGACGATCCCCATATTGAAGAGGTTGGCTCCCAGAGCCAGCAGGCCGCCGTCTTGGAAGATCAGCGCCTGGATGCTCACGACGCTTGTCATAACTACAATGGCAGGCCACGGGCCGAGAAGCATGGTCGCAAGGGCAGCCCCCAATAAGTGCCCGGACGTGCCTCCCGTGACTGAGAAGTTGAGCATCTGGCCCGCAAAGATGGCAGCCGCCAGAACACCCATCACGGGGACCTGACGTTCTCCCAGGTCTCTTCCGACGCGCCTCAGCGCGTGGCCGACGAGCGGGACGGAGACGACCCACGCGGTCAGTGATACCGGTGTTGAGAGGAATCCGTCGGGGATATGCATGGGTGGCAGAGGCGTGAGTGGCATGGCCATCTTCCCTGGCGATTCAGAGTCGGCCCGCGACCCGCAGGCCGATTTCCAGCTGGCAATGATTTGCAGAGCGTGCCCCGCTGCACCTCGCGATATTCTGGAGGCAGGCTGACATTGAAGCTGCCGAACTTTCTATCTCTGCCATGGATTAGCTGCACATCGGAGGTGGCGCCAGGACCTGAGCAACGGGAGAGAACAGTATGCACGCGCCAGCCGAACGCCTTGGGCCATTGTCCATGTTGGCCGGTGGGTGCGGTCGACTCTCGAAGTATACCGCCCGGATCTTCGATCATGCAGTAGGGAGGCAGTCAACACCGCTTGCTTGAAGTCGGGAATATGGATTATGGCTTTCATCGCCAATGCCCCAACAAGGCCTTCCCGCCGTGCAGCGGCTGAGACGCAATGAGCACGAGTGCGGCCCCGTGGGCCCAGATGATCCGTGGTGCTCCAGCGCGCCAAGCAGAGCTCTGGAAGTCTTGCTTAGGCAAAGTCCTTTCCGCCTTGGTTTCCCAAGGCGGATCCCGTTGTCCGCCCGAGCCACCAGCAGGCCGTTACCCCCGGGCGCGCATTGACAGGATGGGCACTATGCGCATATACTTGCCCCCAATACGAAAAAGGCTTTGACGAGGACGAGTAGGCGGCGCGTGGCGGATCAGAGAGCAGGCCACTGGTGAAAAGCCTGCCCCAACCGGCGACGCTGAATGGCCCTTCGAGCTGCCAGGTGAAAGGACAGCGGTCCGAGTAGCCGAGACGGGCGCTCCCGTTACAGGGCTGGGGTATCGACCTGAAAGCCGGTCCGTACCTAACGAGTGAGGCTGGCCTGAGACCCCGGTGCTTCATCGGGGTCCTTTCTTTTCCTCGGGCGTCAGCCTAATTTGGGTGGCACCACGGACAAACGCGTTCGTCCCATCAAGGGACGAACGCGTTTGTCCGTTTTTGGTTGTAGCAAGCTTCACCGCCGGCCAGCAGCGCAAGGATGAAAAGGAGCGACAGATGCGGCCCCCAGAACAGCTTCGGTTCCAGCCCGTCTCGCAGCCCGATCTGCAGATTGCGGAGACGCCCTTTGCTCGACAAGTCGAAGATTGCGCCCTGCCGGCGCTGCAGGTTCTGACCGAGCAGCGCCTCGCAACAGACACCGACGGGCAGATCCGCCTCTACATCCCCCAGGTTTGACAGCGGCGTGCCTGATTCCCTTGCACCCACCTCACGGGGCACCCGTTCGTCCAACGTCGTGGCGGCCAGATCTGGAAGTCTGGTCGCGCCGGAGTACTCATTGATCATAGGAGGTTGTCATGTCTGACCGAGTCACATTCGCCCTGAACGAGACGGACCTGCCGCGCAGCTGGTACAACATTGCTGCCGACACCAAGCTGCCGCCTACCCCGGTGCTGCGGCCGGATACGCTCGAGCCCGTCACGCCGGAATTCCTCTCGGTTCTCTTTCCGATGGAGCTGATCCTGCAGGAGGTGTCGACAGAGCGTTTCATTCCAATCCCGGAAGAGGTGCGCGACATATACAAGCTGTATCGGCCCACGCCCTTGTTACGCGCCAGGCGCCTGGAGAGGGCGCTGGGGACTCCGGCACATATCTACTACAAGAACGAGTCGGTCTCCCCGGCCGGAAGTCATAAGCCCAATACCGCGATTCCACAAGCTTTCTTCAACAAGGTTTCTGGAACCAAGGCACTGACGACCGAAACGGGAGCCGGCCAGTGGGGATCGGCGCTATCGCTGGCATGCAGCTTCTTTGGTCTGCAACTTGAAGTGTACATGGTGAAGGTCTCCTATCAGCAAAAGCCGTATCGCCGGATAATGATGGAGACGTATGGCGCCACTGTATTTGCCAGCCCAACAGAACAGACGCAGTACGGGCGCTCCGTCCTGCAGCAGGATCCGGCAAGCCCCGGCTCCCTGGGAATTGCGATCTCGGAAGCTGTGGAGGCCGCCGCCAGTTCGGGTGGCAAGAAGAAGTACAGTCTTGGCTCGGTGCTCAATCATGTCCTAACGCACCAGAGTGTGATTGGAGAGGAGGCCATCAAGCAGATGGATCTGGCCGACGAATATCCCGATGTCATCATCGGCTGCGTGGGCGGCGGCTCCAATTTCGCCGGTCTGGCCTATCCTTTCCTGCGCGAGAAATTGGTGAATGGCAGGCAGATCCGTCTTCTGGCGGTGGAGCCAACAGCTGCCCCGTCTCTGACCCGCGGCCTGTACACCTTCGACTATGGCGACAGCGCGCGCATGGCACCCGTGGTCAAGATGCACACCCTGGGCCATGGCTTTGTTCCGCCTACGATCCACGCCGGCGGACTGCGATATCACGGCATGGCACCCAGTATTAGCGCTCTCTATGACGCCGGCCTGCTGGAGGCGGTGGCGGTTCCTCAGCTTGCAACATTTGAGGCTGCGATTCAGTTTGCCCAGGCCGAAGGAATTGTGCCAGCGCCGGAATCCGCTCATGCCATTCGTGCCGCAATCGATGAGGCCTTGGACGCAAAAGCCAAGGGCGAAGCCCGAGTCATCCTCTTCAATCTGTCTGGCCATGGCAACTTTGACCTGGGCGCGTATGAGGCCTACCGGAATGGGCGCTTGCAGGATCATGAATATCCACGCGAGGCCCATCAGCAGGCCATGAAAGACCTGCCTCAGGTGAGTCTGGCGTCCTA
>DATIPW010000106.1:0-1816 GCA_035471605.1 Anaerolineales bacterium
GAGCGCGCGGCAGAGAAGTTGGCGGCAAGCCCGGCGCGCGCAGGGGCATCGGCATGGGGTGCTGCGGCGCTTGCTCGCTTGCAGCGCCTGCGAGCTTTCTTTCGCGATCGACGGACGCTGCTGAGCATGGCGTTTGGCGTATCGCTCGGCCTGGCCATGGCTTCCAAGCTGAACGCCGCGCCTCTGGCTCTCCTGCTGCCCGCAGCTTTCTTCGTGCGCTACCTCGGATCAGAACGATCGCCATCGGACGATTCCGAGGCGGGTGCCTATGGGTCACGCGTTGTCCTCTACCTGCTGATCGGCGGCCTGTTTGCCGCGACAACCTTTCGGCTCGCGCAGCCCTATGCCTTCGACGGCCTCGGGCTCAGCCCGACCTGGCTGGCGAACATCCTCGATCTGCGCTCACAATCGAGCGGCGACATGGATGTGCCCTTTGCCCTGCAGTGGGCCCGGCGCTCGCCGTTCTTCTCCCTGAAGAACCTGACCCTTTGGGGATTGGGTCTGCCCTTGGGCCTGCTGGCCTGGACCGGTTTCATTTTCATGGGCGCGCGCATCCTCAAAGGGGAATTGCGGCACGCCCTGCTGTGGGGCTGGACCGCTTTCTACTTGACCTGGCAATCCCTGGTCTTCAACCCGACCATGCGATATCAGCTGCCTGTCTATCCGTTGCTGTGCATGATGGCCGGCTGGTTCTTGGTCTTCCTTTGGCACCAGCGTGACCGCAGCCGGCAGCGTCTGGAAGCAGCGCTGTTCTCGGTCACCTCCATTGTCCTTGGGCTGGCGGTCTTGGCTCTGAGCGCGGCGTGGGCCTACGCCTTCACGCGCATCTACACACGGCCGGTGACGCGCGTTGCGGCCACGACCTGGATCTACCAGAACGTTCCCGGCCCTATTAACTTGCGCATTCAGACTTCGGACGGCTCCACCTACCAGCAGCCGCTCCCGATGCCTGCCGAAGGGTCCGTGAGTCGCGACTCGCCTTACGAGCACCTGTTCAAGGCCAACGCCACCGGCGCGCTGCGTGAGATCCGCCTGCCGCATGTGGCTGCTGTCGGCTCCGCTACCCAGACCCTGCAAGCCTCGCTGACGCCCCAATCGAATTCCCAGGTGGGAGCCTCGCCCCTGGGCGCAGCAACACTCACCTCCGGATACTCAGCGGGGGAGGACCCAAGGGGCGGGGCCTATGCGCTGCAGTTTGACCCGGCCGTGCCGCTGATCAAGGGGCAGTTGTATCACCTGCATCTCGAGACAGACGGGGCCCTCAGGCTGTCCGGTGCGGCACCGATCAACGAATCGGATTGGGATGACGGCCTGCCTCTGCGCCTGGGCGCCGAGGGCTACGATGCCTACGGGGGACTCTTCCAGGGGGATCTCAATCTCCAGTTGTACTGGGACGATAATGCCGAGAAACTGACGCGCTTTGTGGAGACTCTCTCGCGCGGCGACTACATTTTCATCAGCTCCAACCGCCAGTGGGCTTCGGTCACGCGCGTTCCGGAGCGCTATCCACTTACCACTGCGTACTACCGCGCCTTGATCGGCTGTCCGCCCGGCCAGGATGTGATCTGGTGCTACAACGTTGCCCGGCCCGGCATGTTCACAGGGCAACTGGGCTATGAGCTGGCCGCGGTCTTTGAATCCTTTCCGACGCTCGACCTGCCCGGGGGGCTGCACTGGCAGGTCAATGATCAATTCGCCGAAGAGGCCTTCACCGTCTACGATCATCCCAAGGTGCTCATTTTTCAGAAATCGGATGACTTCAGCGCGCAGGCCGTGCAGCGCGTGCTCCAGGCGGTCGACCTGCAATCGGTCGTGC
>DATIPW010000107.1:0-5981 GCA_035471605.1 Anaerolineales bacterium
GCATAGTTGGACTTTGCGATTGCGCCCCAGCATCCATTGCGGCGGAAGACCGCCAATACGTGGTCATCGTCCAGCTTCTGTCCCGCCCGGTCGTGTGCGGGCACCAGGTCGATCAGCAGCCCCGGGTGCCCGCTCCGGCGCAGGGCGAACGCCGCGAACAGCCCGCCGTCCAGGCAATGGCAGTGTTCGTCTTGCATCACGTCCAACGGGCAGCGGTCCCGCTCCTCCCCGACGTACGGCAGGCGGTCAAGGTACCGCTGAATGTCGGCGGGGCTCTCCAAGGTTCGAAAGATGCTTTGTTGCCGCCCGGGCAGGCGTCCTTCAAACTCGTCCAGGATGCTCATTCGATGTCCACCTCGTGAGTCAGGATTTGGGATGCGACTTCGCGCCCAGGCCGTTCATGGCAGTCGACACGGCAGGTCCGTCCTCAAGAACGTACGCCGGAGTCCCACCGGGCTCACCAGCACCTTCAGCCGGCTGAAGGGCAGCAGGCGCCCGTCGAGCCCGCGCAGAAGGTGGTTGGCGTCCGGCATCGCGCGCGCAGACCATGCCGCGCCGGAGTTTGCGTCCCCGGCACACAGAGCCGCCTTGGGCTGGATCACCGATCGCACCTGCTGCATCTCCATATCGGTACCGATTGTATTTCGGAAGCGGCCATTTGTGTCTCCAGGGACTATCACGGCGGGTTTGCATTGACGTAGTCTGCCCAAGACTGTAAACTATGTCTACATTCGGTCGGTTTCCAGCTGCATGGGAGAGAGAGGAGCACCGTCATGACTCGAACGGTCGCGGTTTTTCGAAACCGCGCCTTTTTGTTGCTTTGGCTGGGGCAGCTCATCTCCGGGATGGGCAGTGCTCTGACCACGCTGGCCGCCTCCATCCTGGTCTTTCGCCTTACCGGCTCGGCGCTCAGCGTGGGGTTGATGCTCATCGCCACCGCGGGTCCGACGATCGTGGTGGGCCTGCTGGCGGGTGTGTTTGTGGACCGCTACGATCGACGGCGGATCATGCTGGCATCCGACCTGCTGCGGGGCATGCTGATCCTCCTGGTGCCCTTTCTTGTGCCGCTCGGCATCGGCTGGCTGTACGTGATTGTTGCGCTCACCAGCGCCATTACGCAGTTCTTCGATTCCGCGCACGCCAGTGTGCTACCAGATCTGGCCTCTGATGAGGACCTGGCGGCGGCGAATTCGCTGATGGCCATGAGCTCCGTCGGATCCACGACCGTTGGCTTTGCCTTGGCGGGCCTGCTGGCCACCACGGCCAACCTCGACGTGGCGTTCTTTGGCGATGCCGCCACGTTCGCGCTGTCTGCCCTGCTGGTCGGGTTGGTGCGCCTTCCCAGCGTGCAGGCTTCGACGGATTCGAGCATACGTGCGGTGGGGCAGAACCTGAAGGTGGGGCTTCGGACGATTCGGGAGATCTCAGTCCTCCGATCCTTGTTCTTGATCCTGGTACCGATCTTCCTGCTCTTTGGCCTGCAAAACACCCTGCTGCTTCCATTCGCCCTCAAAGCTTTGGGCGCCACAGAATTCGAATTCGGGTTGCAGCAAGCAGCCGAAGCCGTCGGGCTGGCGTTCGGCAGCCTGCTGATGATACGCCTGGGAGATCGTCTCCGTGAGGGTGAGTGGCTGGTGCTCAGCTACCTGTTGATGGGGGCGGCCAGCGTTGTGTACGCGTTTTCAACCACGATCACGCTCGCCATTTTTCTCGTGGGGCTCTCCGGCTTTGTGAATGCCCCCTCGTTTATCGCGCGGCAGCTGCTGATACAGAGGGCCGCGCCCCGGGCGACACGCGGCCGCGTGAACAGCGCCTTCTTCGTCCTGCGCGACGTCATGTTTGTTGCCGGTATGGCGATGGCCGGACTGGCCGACGTCATGAGCGTCCGGCTGCTCTTCCTGCTTTCATCCCTGCTGCTGCTGGCCGTCGGCGTCGCGGCCGCGGGCTTGCCGGGAGTGGGCCAGCCGGTCGCCGAGTGGAGGCGGATCTTCAGCCGGCTCCGCGGCGTTGAGGCCGCGCCCCGTCTGGGAACCGGGGTGCCCGCCACCCTGGATCAAATTAACCGCTTCATTGCATTTCGGCCGGAGCTGCAGGCTATGAAGGGGGCCGAACGACAGCGGTTGGCGGCTGGTACGCTGGTGGTCGAATTGCCTGAAGGCAAGCCCGTGGTCTACCACGGCGAGACCCACGACGCCGCGTTCCTGATTCTCTCTGGCAGCGTGGATGTGGGAGTGCTCAAAGGGGACCAGTACGTACACCTCAACACGCTTCGGGAGGGCGAGTTGTTTGGTGAAGTTGCTGCCCTGACCGGACGCGAGCGGACCGCCAATGTTATTACCCACGAGCCCAGCACGCTCCTGGTGATCCCCGGCAAGGTGCTGCGAAGGCTGGCCGCGTGGTCGGCTGAACTCAAGGACGTGTTGTACGCCACGATGGCCGAACGGCTCAGCGTCACGGACTTGCCGTTGGGCACGGCTCTCGATCAGGGTCTGCTCAAGGAGCTTCGCAGTCCGGCCCAAGACATCGAAAGCTAGGAACAAGCCATGAACGGTGCTCAAGACACGATCGATACGCTGCAGGCCCGCCTGACCCAGCTCGAGGCCGGGTCGCAGCGCTCGGCCAAGATCCAGGCGGCGCTCTATGCGATCGCGGATGCGGCCAGCGCCTCCACGGACCTGCCGGCGTTCTACGCGGCCCTACACGCCACAATCGGGCAGCTGATGTACGCCAGGAACTTCTTCATCGCCACCCTGGATCGCGAATCGGGCATGATCAGCTGGCCGTACTATGTCGATGAGCATGACACGCCGCCGGCTCCGATGCGGCATGCTGGTGATGAACGCACGGTGAGCGCGTATGTGATGCGCAGCGGCAAAACTTTCCATCACCGAACCGACGAGGCGGCCCGGCTGCTGCAGCGGGGCGAAGTGCGGGTGGTCGGGACGGACAACACGGATGGAGTGTTTGTGCCTCTCAAGGACGGAAATGCCGCGATCGGCGCGCTGGCGGTCCAGAGCTACACGCCCGGCATCGAGTACACCGAGGAAGATGTGCGCCTGCTCACGTTCGTGGCCCAGCACATTGCCACCGCCTTGACCCGGGCGCGCGCCCTGGAGGACACGCGTCAGCGCAACGCCGAGCTGGCCATCATCAACAGCGTGCAGGCCGGTTTGGCCCAGGAACTTTCCCTTCAGGCGATCTATGACCTGGTGGGCGACAGGTTGTTGGAAATATTCCAGGTTCATACGGTCAACATCGTGAGCTACGACTCCTCGGTGGGCGACCTGACCGACCGGTATGCCTACGAGAAGGGCGATCGGACCCTGGTCGGCGGCAGCATCCGCCTGTTTGGATTCCGGAAGCACGTGGTGGAGACCCGGCAGTCGATGGTCATCAACCGGGACATCCTGGACTTGGCGCGGCAATATGGCAATCCGACGCTTCTCGGCGCGGCTCCCAAGTCCGCCGTGTTCGTGCCGATGCTGGCGGGCGATCGCGTGACGGGCGTGGTCTCGCTGCAAGACATGGACCGCGAGAATGCCTTCTCCCCGGCGGATGTGAGCCTGCTGGAGACTTTGACGGCTGCGATGAGCGTCGCCCTGGAGAACGCGCGCCTGTACGACGAGACACAGCGGCTGCTGCAGCAAAGCCAGCAGCGCGCCGCGGAGCTCCAGATCATCAACAGTGTGCAACAGGGCCTGGCCTCCAAGCTGGATATGCAGGCCATTTATGATCTGGTGGGCGAGCGGCTGCTCTCGATCTTCGGCGTAACTGAAGTGGAGATCTGTGAGTATGATCCGACGACGCGCATGCTCAGATTTCCGTACTGGTCCTCCCGGGAGGGCCGCATCCGGCAGGATCCGCTGCCCCTGGGAACCGGGCTGAATTCGTACATCGTGGAAACGCGCAAGCCGCTGCTGCTGGGAACCGCGCAAGAGATCTTGAATTCCGGGGCAATCATGCCTCCCGGAGTCGCCGTGCGCAAATCGCTGGCCGGCGTGCCGATCCTTTCCGGCGAGCGAGTCCTGGGCGCGGTCTCGCTGCACGATGAAGGTCGCGAGCACGCATTCGGCGAGGCGGAGCTCAACCTGCTCTCGGCCCTGGCGAACAGTCTGGGTGCGACGTTGGAGAACGCGCGCCTGTACGACGAGACACAGCGGCTGCTGCAGCAAAGCGACCAGCGCGCCGCGGAGCTGCAGATCATCAACAGCGTGCAGCAGGGCCTGGCCTCCAAGCTGGATATGCAGGCCATCTACGAGCTGGTGGGAGAGAAGATCAGGGAGATCTTCGGCGCGGATACGGCCTACATCGCAGTCCTTGACGAAGCAGCCCAAGTCTTTGACTTTCCCTTCTATGTGGACGCAGGAAAGCCCGTGGAGACGACGCCCCTGCCGCTGGGGGACGGATTGACCTCCAAGGTGCTCGCGGCGCGTGAGCCCCTTTTGCTGAACAGCGCAGAGGACGTGAAGCAGCATGGTGCCGATCAGGTGATGCGCCTGGTGCCGTCAGACCCGGGGGGCGAGGATCTCAACCGGAGCTACTTGGGCGTCCCGGTCTGGCAGGGAGCCCGCGTGAGCGCCGTTGTCAGCATCCAGAGCCATCGGCCGCATGCCTTTGGGGAGAATGAGACGCGCTTCCTGAGTACGCTGGCGAACAGCATGGGCGTGGCACTGGAGAATGCCCGCTTGTTCGACCAGCTCCAGGCCAGGAACCGCGAGATCAGCGAGGCCCTGGAACAGCAGACGGCCAACAGCGAGATCCTGCGGGTTATCGCCGGCTCCCCCACGGACATTCAGCCGGTCCTCGACGCGGTGGCGCAGAACGCCGCCCGGCTGTGCAATTCCTATGACGCGGGCATCGCCCGTGTTGAAGGGGACAGGATCCGGGTGGTGGCCCACTGGGGCCCCGTGCCCGTCCCGCCAGACCAGATCGATCCGGGCCTGCCTCTCACTGCAGAGACCGTGACCGGTCGCGCCATCCTGGAAGCGAGATCCATTCACGTTGAAGATGTCCGCTCCGCGGAGGGAGAGCCCTACCCGCTCAGCCGGGAGAGCAGCCAGGTCACCGGCCAGCGAACGCTGTTGACCACTCCGCTCTTGCGCGAAGGGCGGGCCATCGGCGCAATAGTCCTGCGTCGCCAGCAGATCGATCCGTTCACCGAGAAGCAGGCGGCGCTGTTGAGGGTCTTTGCGGATCAGGCGGCCATCGCCATCGAGAATGTAAGATTGTTTGGTGAAACCAAGCGCCTGCTGAGCGAGGCCGAGCAGCGCGCCGCCGAACTGGCGATCATCAATAGCGTGCAGGCCGGCCTGGCGTCCAAGCTGGAGATGCAGTCGATCTATGACCTGGTGGGAGACAAGCTGCGCGAGACCTTCTCCGAGGCCCAGGTGGTGGATATCCTCACTTACGACAGCGCCACCGGGATGCTGCACCCGCGCTACGTGCTCGAGAAAGGGCGCCGCTTCGAGGTGCAACCCTGGCCTGCTGCCGGCTTCCGAAAGCACGTGATCGAAACCGGCGATCCGCTGCTCATCAATCGGGATGCCGCGCGACTCTCGGTGGTACACGGCAATCCGGTGGTCGTGGGCGAACCGGCGAAGTCGCTCCTGTTCGTGCCCATGAAGACCGGAACCCAGGTCAGCGGGGTCATCAGTCTGCAGCACGTGGACCGCGAGGACGCTTTCGACGCGGCGGATCTCCGCCTGCTGCAGACGCTGGCTGGCAGCATGAGTGTGGCCCTGGAGAACGCGCGCCTGTTCGACGAGACCCAGCGGCTGCTGCAGGAAACCGAACAACGGGCGGCCGAGCTGGCCATCATCAACAGTGTGCAGCAGGGCCTGGCCTCCAAGCTGGACCTCCAGTCCATCTACGAGCTCGTGTGCGAGCAGATCCGGGAGACCTTCGGCGCCGAAACAGCCTATATCGCGATCCTTGACCCGGAGCGAAAGGAGTTCCGGGTCCCCTACTACGTGGACCAAGGC
>DATIPW010000108.1:0-2197 GCA_035471605.1 Anaerolineales bacterium
CAACGCGCTGGCGTCCTCGTCGGGGCCAGAGACAATGAAGGCCCGGGCCTCCTTCAAGTTGGCGTGCGTCAGAACCTCCGAGTTGGCCGCGTCTCCAAACAAGGTCGGGATGCCGCGGCGGCTCAGCTCGTCGACCTTCTCCGCGTCTTGCTCGACGACGAGATGAGGAATCTGCACCTCGCCCAGAAGGTTTACGATGTGGTGGCCGACGCGGCCGTAACCGACGATGACGACATGATCCCGGAGGGTGTCCTCGATCAGCGCGGGCGCCGGTCCGTGCCGGTCCAAGAGCATCCACAAGCGGGGAAAGCGCCTCAGCCAGTTCTCGCCCGGCCCCACGAGTCGAAACAGGGAGGCGTTGAGCGTGATGGACAAGAGTGCCCCCGCCAGGATAAGGGAGTACTGATCTCGCCGCAGCAACCCAAGTGCCAAGGCCTCCTCGCCCAGAACGAACGAGAACTCACCGATCTGGCTGAGGCCGGCGGCAAGCACCAGCGTGGTACGTGCTGGCCACGGCAGAAGGAAGCCCATGAAACCTGTGATGAGGGACTTGCCGATGACGATCACCGAAGCGATCACGAGCACCGGTCCGAGGTTCTCGAGCAGGTATGCCGGATTCACCAGCATGCCGATTGAAACGAAGAAGAGCACTGCGAACGCCTCACGGAACGGAAGGACATCTGCCGCCACCTGGTGGCTGAGAGGGGATTCGCTGATGACGATCCCGGCAATGAAGGCGCCAAGGGCAAGGGACACGCCAAAGAACTCGGCGGCGCCGAGCGCCGTCCCCAGGGTGATGGCCAGGATGGCAAGAATGAAGAGCTCGCGGGAGCGCGTGTGCGCGATGCGCAGCAGGACCCACGGGATGAGGCGCGTTCCGGCAAAGAGGAGCAAGGCGACGAAGACCGCGGCCTTGAGCAGCGTCAGGGCGAGATTCCCCCATGAGAATCCGCCTGGGCCGCCGCCGAGGGTGGGCAGGATGACAAGGAGGAGAACGGTGACCAGGTCCTCCACCACAACCCAGCCCACAGCTGCCTGGCCGGCATCCGTATTCAGCAGTCCGCGGTCCATGAGGCCGCGCAGCAGTACCACGGTGCTGGCGATGGAGATGGCCAACCCCACGACGAGGCCGGACACCGGCGACCACCCCCACAGCCGGGCAAGGGCGATGCCGACGAGGGTCATGATGGCCATCCTACCCAGCGCACCGGGCACCGCGATGCTTCGCACGCGCCACAGATCGCGCAGGGAGAAGTGCAGGCCGACGCCGAACATGAGGAAGATGACCCCAAGCTCGGCGAGCTGGTTGATGGTACCGGTGTCGCCAACAAAGCCCGGCGTGAAGGGACCGATGGCAATGCCCGCCAGCAGGTAGCCCACGATGGTTGGAAGGCCGAGGCGGCGCGCCAAGAGGCCGCCGAAGAAGGCGGCCACAAGGGCTACGGCAATATTGATGAGCAGGGCAACTTCACGCATGCAGGCAAACCCGCGGCCCGTCGCCGCCGGCACCCCAGGCGGTGAGGCGACTCACGGCTGCTGGCCACCCCCGATTACACCGAGGTGCGTGTTTTTGAAGCTATCGGAGAACTTGAGGCCATATCCAAAGACGCGGTCAAGGCTGGAGTGGGCGAAGATGATGACCCCGGCCAGCGCCACAACCGGAAGGGAGTAGACGGTGCCCAGGACGTAGTAGAGCAACGCGAGCGCGCGATGATGCACCAGATTGTAGATGACGGCGCCGAGCCGAGGGCCAGCGAGGTAGCCGAGCATACTGATGTCGGGAGCAAACAGGAGCACGGGGAAGTACCACCAGCGGAACGGCAACTGTGAGAAGAGGAAGATCGAGAGAGCAAAGAGGCCAAGCTCCTCCAGGCGAAGTGTGGTCTTCATGAGTCGGATCCTTTCCTTTCCGCCCGCGAGGTTTCCAGGGCGGCATCCACCTCATCCAGATGTCCGTTGCGCTGGAGAACACGGACGACGTCGCGCTGGCGATTCTGGCGCACCAACTCGACCAGGTCCAGGGGGAAAGCGTCCAATGCCTTGTCACACGCGTCGGCCGGGTCGCCGACGGAGCCGCCCGATGCGTGTCAGAGCCCTTGAGGGCTCAAGGCCACCAGACCAGTATACACGTCACCAGCGCGAAAACTGGGCACCACGCAAAGCGGCACGGTCTCGACCGGGAGTCCCGTCAACCCGT
>DATIPW010000109.1:0-4492 GCA_035471605.1 Anaerolineales bacterium
AGTTCAACTTCCTCGAGAGACTCGACGTACTCAGGTATGCCCAGCCAAAAGCGGTGTTCCTGTTGAACAGCCTGTACGGCCCGGACAAGGTCTGGGATGAACTGCCGGCCGAGGTGCAGCGGCAGATCATTGAAAAGCAGCTCAGGTTCTACGTGATCAATGGCTACGACGTGGCCGAGAAGACGGGCATGGGAGCGCGCATGAACACCATCATGCAGACGGCCTTCTTCGCCATCAGCGGGATTCTCCCCCGGGAGGAGGCAATCGCTGAGATCAAGCATGCCATCGAGAAGACCTATGGCAAGCGCGGTCAGGCCGTGGTGCAGAAGAATTTCGCGGCCGTAGACCGCACGATTGAGAACCTGTTTGAGGTTGCCGTGCCGGCAAAGGCAAGCAGCAAAGCGACCCGCCGCCGCCCCGTGCCGCAGGAGGCCCCGGCGTTCGTGCAGAACGTGATCGCCCCCATGCTGCTGTTCGAGGGAGATGATCTGCCCGTCAGCGCGATGCCGATCGATGGCACGTTCCCAACGGCCACAACACAGTGGGAGAAGCGAAACATCGCCCTGGATATCCCGGTCTGGGAGCCGGACCTGTGCATCCAGTGCGGCAAGTGCGTCATGGTGTGCCCGCACGCGGTCATTCGGCAGAAGATCTACGATGAAAGCCTGATGGCCGGAGCGCCGCCGACGTTCAAGCACATGCGTTCCAAGTTCAAGGAATTCTCAGAGGGCATGGCCTACACCATTCAAGTGGCGCCTGAGGACTGCACGGGTTGCCAGTTATGCGTGGAGGTCTGCCCCGCAAAGGACAAGACCCAGGTGGGTCGGAAAGCCCTTAACATGGCTGCCCAGATGCCCCTACGCGAGAGCGAGGCAGAGAACTGGGGCTTCTTCATGAAGATCCCCGACCTGGATCGCAAGCTGATCAACCCGACCACCATCAAGAACTCCCAACTGCTTCGCCCGCTATTTGAATTCTCGGGTGCATGCTCCGGCTGCGGGGAAACCCCCTACCTCAAGCTGGTGTCGCAACTATTCGGCGACCGGGCAATCATCGCCAATGCCACAGGCTGCTCATCGATCTACGGTGGGAATCTCCCCACGACGCCGTGGGCGGTCGACACATACGGACGCGGCCCCGCATGGTCCAATTCGCTGTTCGAGGACAATGCCGAGTTCGGGCTTGGCATGCGTCTTTCCCTGGACAAGCAAAATCAGTATGCGCGAGAGCTATTGGTCCTGCTGCAGACCGAGCTTGGCGCAGGGCTCGTCCAAGAAATCCTGAACGCCGATCAGTCAACCGAGGCCGGACTTGACGAGCAACGACGGCGTGTCGCGCAGGTCAAGAAGGTCGCTGCCAGCATCGCTGCCCCAGCAGCCAAGGAGCTTGCGAGCGTGGCGGACAGCTTGATAAAGCGCTCGATCTGGATCGTTGGCGGCGACGGCTGGGCCTATGATATTGGGTACGGTGGTCTCGATCACGTCCTGGCGAGCGGACGAAACGTGAACGTGTTGGTGCTCGACACCGAGGTCTATTCCAACACCGGCGGCCAGGCCTCCAAAGCCACGCCTCGCGCTGCGGTCGCCAAGTTCGCCATGGCCGGGAAGGGTCTCCCGAAGAAAGACCTCGGCCTGATAGCCATGGCCTACGGTTATGTATACGTGGCCCGGGTGGCGATGGGCTTCAATGACCAGCAGACCCTGAAGGCCTTCCTGGATTCCGAGTCCTATGACGGCCCCTCGCTCCTCATCGCCTACAGTCACTGCATTCAGCAGGGCTATGACATGATCCACGGACTCGAGCAGCAGAAGCTCGCGGTGCAGGCGGGCGCCTGGCCTGTATACCGGTATGATCCGAGGCTCATCGCGCAGGGCAAGAATCCGCTTCAGATTGAGTACAAGGAACCCACAATTCCGCTTTCGCAATACGCCTACAACGAAACGCGCTACAAAATGCTCACCCAGCTGGATGAGGATCGAGCCGAGCAGCTCATGCGTGAGGCACAGCAGGATGCCAGTTCGCGGTGGCGCCTGTATGAACAAATGGCGGCTCTGCACTACGGCACCAACGGTGACGGCAATTCACCCCAGGACCAAACCCCGAAAGGCAGGGATTCGTGATGGACCTTTCGACAACTTACCTGGGGATGGAGCTTAAGAATCCGCTGATTGCGGCGGCCTCGCCGCTCTCGAAGAACGTGCAGCGGGTGAAGCGACTTGAGGCCGCAGGCATCGCGGCAGTTGTTCTGCACTCGCTGTTCGAGGAGCAGATCATCCACGAAAGCCTGGAACTAGATCACTACCTCTCTCGCAGCAAGGATTTCTCCGCAGAGGCCAGCAGCTACCTGCCCGACACTGGAGAATACAGCCTTCTGCCAGACAAGTACCTGGAGCATGTTGCCAAGGTGAAGAAGGAAGTGGGCATCCCGGTCATCGGCAGTCTGAATGGGGTCTCCACGGGGGGCTGGGTGCGGTATGCCCGGCTGATCCAAGAGGCCGGAGCCGACGCCCTTGAGCTGAATCTATACTACTTGCCCATTGATCCCGCTCTCACGGCTGAAGAGATCGAAGCGGCACAGGTGGAGCTTGTCGCGACCGTGAAATCGTCCATCAGCGTCCCGCTGGCAGTCAAGTTGAGCCCCTTCTATACCGCACTCCCCAACTTCGTGCGGCGCCTGGCGGGCGTCGGCGCTGACGGAATCGTGCTTTTCAACCGTTTCTACCAGCCAGACTTCGACCTTGAGCAGCTGTCGATCGCCCACACGCTGGATTTGAGCACCCCCAGCGAGATGCGCATGCCGCTTCGCTGGATCTCGATCCTCTATGGAACCATCCATTCGGACCTTGCCCTTACCAGCGGGGTCCATGATCACACGGGTGTGCTCAAGGCGATGATGGCCGGGGCACGCGTGGTGATGTTGGCTTCGGAACTCTTGCACAGGGGTCCTGACCGAATTCCCGAGATCTTGGCGGAGCTTTCCTCGTGGATGATCGACAAAGAGTACGACTCCCTCAGGCAGATGCAGGGTAGCATGAGTCAAAAGTCCGTGGCCGAGCCCGCGGCCTTTGAGCGAGCCAACTATATGAAAGTTCTAGGTTCCTTCCGCGACCTGCCCTAGGCCTCCCTATCCAAGAGTCAAAAAAAAGAGGACCTTCGGATGCTTCCGGAGGTCCTCGTCTCAAGGCTGACCAGGTTCTACGACGTGGTCTGTGCCGGTGCCGGTGCATTCTTCCGCTGACGGAAGGTGATGCGGCCACGCGTCAAGTCATACGGCGACATCTCCACCGCCACGCGATCTCCAAGCAGGATGCGTATATAGTACTTGCGCATCTTTCCAGAAAGGTAGGCGAGAACCTCATGCCCGTTCTCGAGCCGCACTCGAAACTGTGTGCCGGGCAGGGCCTCCACCACAACGCCCTCGGCCCGGATCTTATCATCCTCTTTTGCCATTTCGGCCTCCCGTCGGCCTATTCGTAGTCTCGGGTGAAGCTGCGGCGCTTTATCCGACGAATCGCCTTCTTCCTGTCCATGCGACGCTGTTCGCTCTTGGAGACGAACCAACGCTTGCGTCGAACGGTGCTGAGCACGCCGCTCTTGACCACCTTCTTGCGAAAGCGCTTGAGCAGCGAGTCCTGCGATTCTCCGCCGCGCAGAACAACCGTTGCCATGTCTGATTCACCTCCTTCCGCGTCGGGCATAAGCCGTGAAACGAAAACCCTCGGCCGTACTGGCGGCTGAGGGTTGTGTTGTGGGAGAAACCTGCGACCTGACCTTGCGATCAAATGAGCGCTTCACACTCCTCGCGTTGTCAACGACGGATTTCTCCGTGCGGCAACTGCACCAGCATGTGCATTATACACGAGGCGGCAGAAAAAGAAAAGCCCCTTGGCAATGACCTACTCTCCCGGGAGGTCGCCCTCCAAGTACCATCGGCGCTGGCGTGCTTAACTTCCGGGTTCGGGATGGGACCGGGTGTACCCACGCCGCTCAAATCACCAAGGGACAATTCACAAGGTTTTGACTGAATAGCATTCCACGATGTAGGTTGTCTGAAAAGTATCAAGTTCTCCGCACCACGGGATTAAGCCCTCGACCATTAGTACAGCTTGGCTTAACGCATTACTGCGCTTACACCTGCTGCCTATATAGCAGGTAGTCTACCTGCGGTCTTACTCCCTTGACGGGAATACAGGGATCTAATCTTAGGGCGAGTTTCCCACTTAGATGCTTTCAGCGGTTATCTCTGCCAGACATAGCTACTCAGCAATGCCGCTGGCGCGACAACTGACACACCAGAGGTCTGTCCACCTCGGTCCTCTCGTACTAGAGGCAGCTCCCTTCAAATCCCTTGCGCCCACAGCGGATAGAGACCGACCTGTCTCACGACGGTCTGAACCCAGCTCGCGTACCGCTTTAACGGGCGAACAGCCCGACCCTTGGGACCTTGTCCAGCCCCAGGATGCGATGAGCCGACATCGAGGTGCCGAGCGAG
>DATIPW010000110.1:0-5357 GCA_035471605.1 Anaerolineales bacterium
GCCGCCGGGAACGCACACGCTGATCGATGCGTACTGCGGCGTGGGCCTGTTCAGCGCCTTCCTGGCACCGCGCTGTGAGCGGCTGATCGGCATTGAGGCCGCGCCCGCAGCCTGCGAGGACTTCGCCGCAAACCTGGACGATCTCGGAAATGTTGAACTCTACATGGACGCGGCCGAGCGCGTATTGCCCGGCCTGCAAGCGCGACCACAAGTGGTGTTGGTGGATCCCCCCCGGGCCGGGCTGGAGCGCGCGGTGCTTGAGGCACTGACTCGGATGAACCCGGAACGCATCATCTATGTCTCGTGTGATCCTGCCACCTTGGCAAGGGACGCAGCCCGGCTGCTCCAGGGCGGCTACTACATCGAGAGCATCACCCCGTTTGACATGTTTCCCCAGACCTATCACATTGAAAGCGTGACGCTCTTCAGTAGATGAGTTCGGGGGCCCAGGTCCGAATGAGCGCGGCGCGGGCAGGCTGTGTCGGGAGCGGGGATGCCGGTGGATCTACGGCTCGGCCACCGTGCTGGCGCGGCCGCTACCGCCCGACACCAACCCAAGCCTGCAAGCCCTGAATGCAGCCAACTTGAAAGAGAATATCCTGGCTTTGCGGCACGTCATTTGAGAACAGTTTCCCGTCCAGGTATTCGGGCTTCTCCGAGTACGCGACCCTGATCCCGTCGGGCGACGAGCCCGTCAGTTCCAGAAGATAGAGCTGCCGTCCGGAGTTCCACTCGGGTGGGAAGTCCACTGTCAGCCAGGCGTCCTCCGGGAGGACCTGGTTACGATAGGTTTTGCGGATTAGGTCCTTCTCCTGCGTGGGGGCGCGAAGGAGCAGCGTCGTCGAGGCATTCGGATCCGTGCCATTCGAGTTGATCCAGATGCGCAGCTCGGACATGCCGTTGCATGCCGGCACAATCTCCTGCGTCAGGGTCGTGGACGGTGAAACAGGCGGGGACGAGACAGACTCCGGCGCCCAGTTCTTGTACTGCGGCTGGTAGCAGAGGGACCAGCGATAGTATTGTGAGCCGCAGGGAACGTGGTACGAGAGAATGAGACCGAGTGTGTAGAGGAGCAGGGCAGCCAGCGCCAGGACCGCGGGCACGGCCGAATCCTGCCCCAGAGGCAGCCGGCTCGCACCGTGGGGCCTGCGCCAGATTGGCCCCAGGTGGGGGCCCAGCGCGGCGAGGAAGAGCAGCGGCATGATGACGGTGAAGTAGCGACCCTGGACCCCCGCCACCAGAAGACTGCGCGCAGGCGTGAACGCGACGTAGAGAGAAACAATGGTCAGCAGAAAGCCCAGGACAAAGAGCGAGGCCAGAATCCAGCGCGTGCGCCGGGCGGGCGCCGGCGCCGGCTCCGTGTTGCGCAAACTGAGTATGGCGGCCAGCGGATAGAGAAGATAGGCCAGGCCCGGCACCGGCCAGTAGTTGTAGCCATATACCCCAACCCAACCACGCATGTAGGCAGGCGTGTTCATCCAGATATCGCGGGCAATGATCTCCACAAACAGGGCGGGGTTGGCCAGGATGAAGCGGAGCTGCTCAGCCGGATCCGCGCCTTCCAAGGCGCGTGTAAACATGGAGTACGCCAGCACGTTCCAGCCGACCACTTCGACGAGGAAGAGCGCGAGGGTGGCCGCGGCCAGCAGCAAGTACCCGTATCTTGGGCGGAAGCGAGAGGGGCTGACGAGGAGAAACGGCAGCAGGCCCAGGAAGATCAGATTCACCTTGCCAGCCAAGAGAAGAGCCAGCAGAGCGAGCTGCATCCACCAGTGCTTCCATCCCAGCTCGCGCGTGCGCGCAAGCGCAAGTGAGCCGGCGAGGAAGAAGAAGGCAATGCCGTTGGAGAGGGTGTCGGCGCTGATGGTCGACGCCTGGAACACGGCCATGGGCGAAACCGCCAAGATCGCGAGGAGCCACTTTCCGTACGGGATGAGCCGAACAGCAAGCCAACACAGCACCAGGTAGGAGAGCAGACCGGCGATGCGGCAGGAGTAGTAGACAGCCAAAGCCGGGAGCTGAAGCTTCAGGCCCAAGAATCTCAGGGCGGCGGCCTGCGGAAGCAGGAGCACCGGCGAATAGACCGAGCGAGTGACGACATTGGCGTAGACGTAGTCCTGGGCGTCCAGAGGCAGCGCGCCATACTTGCTCCACAGGCCCGGCTCCACGGCTTCCACGATCGGCTGGCGACGATATGACAGGTCCCAGTAGATGGCAGGGAACGGGAGTTTGGCGCCCAGCTGTTCGTTGGGCACAAAGTACAGGTGCGCCATCTCCCAGGCCCGGATGAAGTGTGTCTCCTCGTCGTAGCCGGCGCTGAGAGGCGTGGCAAGAGTGCAGGCAAGGCCAAAGAAGAGGAGGGCAGAAACCACGAACCGTTCAGGCGGTGAAGGGGAAGGATGCATGGGACAAGAAGGACTACCCGGTCTTTGCCTCCAGGAAGAGGCAAGTCGATTCTAACCATTTGCCGTTCCTTCCGGCGGAGCAATGTGCACCCGTTCCAGACCGGCCACGCCCCTTGGCACCCCACCAGCGAAGCTGTCACACGGCCTTCAAGCACGCAGGATACCAAGTAGGGACGCCGGACAGTGCATGGACAGGCATCACGTATAATGGGTTCCAAGGAGCGCAGAACATGTTTACTGGAGAAGGACCGGATCGGCGGAGGGAAGAGGAACGCGTTCGCAGCGAGGGCAGGCTGCCGCCGGGCCAGTCGCTAACGCTCAAATTTCCCGTGCTTCACTACGGGCCGGTGCCGCCGTTCAAGCCCGCCACCTGGGATTTTCGCGTGTGGGGTGAAGTGGAAGAGGATCGGCGTTGGACGTGGGACACGTTCAACCAGCTGCCGCGGTCGTCGGTCCGAATGGATATCCACTGCGTGACCCGATGGAGCAAGTTCGAGACTGTGTGGGAGGGAGTCTCGGTCAAAACCCTGGTGGAACAGGGATTGATCCGGCTCAAATCCACAGCCACTCACGTCATGCAGCACGCCGAATATGGATTCACGGTCAATGTGCCGGTGGAGGTGGTGCTGCAGGACAACTTCCTGCTGGCGACACACCTGAACGGCGAGCCGATCACGGCCGACCATGGCTACCCGCTGCGCGGGGTGGTGGGATTCATTCCCGGACGTGAAGAGCTGATCACCCCCTACTTTTGGAAGGGAGCCAAGTGGTTGAGAGCCCTGGAATTCATGCCGCAGGATCGGCAAGGATTTTGGGAGCAGGCGGGGTATCACAATCGGGCAGATGTGTGGAAAGAAGAGAGGTTCGGGTAGCTGATCCAAGCGGGCGCGACGCCCGCGCCGGAGACGCTCCGCCCGGCCCAGAATCAAAGGGACAGCCCGCAAACCGGGCTGTCCCTTTCGCTATTGAGACCTTTCGCAGATCCCGGAGGCGTCCTGCGCCAGACGCTACGGGCGTTTATCCAACATGACACTCACGTCCATCGTTTCGCCATCACGGACGATGGTGACCACCAACTCTTCGCCGGGCGCCTTCTGGGTTATCAAATAGGCGATGAGATCGTCATACTGCAGGACGGGGTGGCCGTCGACGGCGATAATGAGGTCTCCGCCGGCATTTAGACCGGTGAAGCTGGTGGGTGTTGATGCGGCCCGCAGGCCCGCCTTTTCGGCGGGACCGCCTTCGGCGATGCCGGTGACGTAAGTCCCGGTGAAGCGGTCAAGCCCCAGGGCTTCAATCTCATCCAGGCTCATGCCGCCACGGGAAGGATTGCCGAGGCTGTAGGAGCTGATGCCGATGTAGGGATAGTCGTACTTGCCATCCCGGATGATACCCGGCGCGACTCGGCGAATGATATTGGAGGACACGGCGAAGCCCACGCCAGAATTGAGCGGCTGGCCGTTGGCTGTGAAATTCGTGGTCTCGATGGCGCGATTGACACCAATCACCTGGCCACTCAAGTTGAAGAGGGGCCCACCTGAATTGCCGGGATTGATGGCCGCATCGGTCTGTATCAGGTCGCCGGCGGTGAAGGGCCGGCCGCTGCCCGCTGCCATACGCTGCGAATCGAGGGTCCGGTGCAGGGCGGAGACGATGCCCACACTCATCGAGCCAAAATACTGGAACGGATTGCCGATAGCGATCACGGTCTGGCCGACGCTGAGAGCGTCCGAATCGCCCAGCGCCAGTGGATGGAGCTCGGACTCAGGCGCGTCGACCTTGACGACCGCCAAATCCGAGTCGAGATCGGTACCGATCACCGTGCCATAGGCCTTGAAGCCCGAGAGGAAATCGACCTCGACCTTGTCGTTTACGGCATCCTGGACGACATGGTAGTTGGTAACCACATGGCCGTTGGCGTCGTAGACAAAGCCGGCTCCGAGGGCTTCGCCATCCGGACCCGTGACTTTTATGATCACCACTCCGGGGCTAAGGCGCTGAAACAGGGCGATGAACGAGTCCTCGGCAGCCAGCGGATTGACGGGCGCATTTACCGAGATGGGCGGCAGTCCGGGTGCGGAGACTGCAGGCGGGGTAGTGCCGACGGCCGGGATTGCGCCCCCCAGCTGGCAGGCCATGGCTGACAGGGCCAACACCATGAACACGGCTAAAGAACGTTTGGTCTTCATGAACACTCCTTCAATCGAACTCATGCAGCGAAAGGCACGCCCTGGCGCGGATGCGGCGCAGGTGGTGTGCGCTTCATCCGGACGCTTCGGCGCGGCCTAGGGGTTCTCGCCCGATTCGGCGGCGCGCTGCAGCAATTCCTTTTGCTTGGCGGTCAGTTCTTTGGGGATGCGAACTTTGATGCGCACAAACAGGTCGCCCCGCGTCTTGGGGGTCTTGAGGCGCGGCATGCCGCGTCCGGCAAGCCGGAACACCTGCTCCGGCTGGGTTCCCGCCGGAATCTTCAGGGTGACTTCGCCATCCATGGTCGAGACCTGGGTCTCGCCACCCAAGGCGGCGGTGAACAGGCCAATGCTGGCTGAGGTGCGGAGATCGTCGCCTTGTCGCTCGAAACGGGGATCTTCAGTCACCTCCACAACCAAGTAGAGGTCCTGGCCGTCGGGTGCAGCACCGGCGGCGCGGACTTGCGAGCCGGTCCTGACGCCAGCCGGGATGCGCACGGTGAGCTGCCGCCGGTCGGACTGAAAGGCGCGGGTTGTGCCACGATAGGCCTCCTCCAAGCTGATGGCAATGGGCTGCTGGTAGGAGGGGACGCGCCGAGAGCGCGTTGCAGCGGGTGCTCCGCGCCCGCCTCCGAAGATGGAGCGGAAGAAATCCGAGAACGCGTCCTGTCCAAACAGATCGTTGATATCCCCGTACTCCACGCGTGTTCCGCCGGGCTGCCCACCAAACCACTGGCTCCAGTCAAAGTCGCGCGGCGAGCCG
>DATIPW010000111.1:0-2548 GCA_035471605.1 Anaerolineales bacterium
TGGCGTCCTGCAGCAGCCGGGCGGCTTCCACGACCACTTCCAAATCATTGGACATGCCGTGAGCGCCCGCGTACAGCGCCACGAAGCGATCGGCGAAGCCATGCTCGCGCCGGAAGGCTTGTGGCGAGGTGGAGGCGGCAAACATGGAGGGATCTGCGCCGTTGGGGACCAATTCCACGCGGCTGGCACCTCGCAGGCGCACATGCTCGAGAAAACCGGGGCTGTTGACGACCACGCAATCTGCGCCACGATAGAGCATGCGCTCCAGCCACTCGGAGAGCTGGATCAGGATGCGGTCGCGCAGAACCCCGACGGCGATAGCGAACTCCGGCCAGAGATCGCGCACCTCCAACATGAAGGGGGCGCGTTTCAGGCGTGCCAGGAGCCAGGCCGTGACAGCCTGAAAAATGGGGGGCGATGTTCCCCAGACCAGGTCCACGCCGCGAACCTGCCATCCCAGCCAGAACGATGAAAACATGAATGAGAAAAAGGCCAGCAAACGATGGAAGAACGACTTGTGATGCGCCTCATAAACCCGGGCACGCAGAATCGTCAGGCCGGCGGGGGGCGACTCGCCAGCAGGTCGATCCAGGTTTTCCGAGCGGGAACCTGTGATGTAGCTGACGGGGCTGGCAATGATGGTGACCCGATGGCCGCGCGAAAGCAGGGCCTGGGCCATCTCAAAATGGCGCGTGCCACCAGGCTCGGCCAGCGATGCGAATGCCTGATGAATGAGGAGGATGTGCATGGGAAGGCGGGCAGGGGCGGGACGCCGGGATGGGCATCAGATCCCTGGATGGCGGCGGCGCCTCAGTGTGGCAGAGCGAAGTCCGTGGTTAGGGTACAGGCGTCAGAGACGAGCACCTCCAGCGCCAATGATAACGCGGGCACCTTGCGTCCATACGAGGGGGAGATCCAACCCTCGTGCGGCAAGGCTGGCCCGCGGCCCCTCAGCAGCTTGCCGGCTCGGATGAGCGTCACGTTCATGGCTGCAGGTGCGACATCCGAAACAGCAACTGCGATACTGAGCCAGCCGCCAGGGAGACGGACGCGCAGGCGCGTCTGCGAGCCGCGGCGCTGCAGGCGATATTCACCATTGACGAGGAGCCAATGCAGCCGGAGGACGTGCGGACCGGGCGCGGAGAGACTGACACGGTCGTGGACGCGCCAGCGATCGCCTTCGAGAAGGCCCAGGGTACGTTCATGATGCACACCCAGCCGATCATAGCCGCGATGCGTGGCAGTCAGGGCGCGGAGCACGGGCGGCTGCACGGATAGCGCTGGTCGAGAGGAGGCCGGGAACCAATCCAAGACAAGAAAGCGGCCGGCGCGCGTCATTTGCTCGCCTCCATCCACAGTCAGGCAGTTGTGAACCCGGGATGAGACAAGAGGATTGTCCCAAGGAGGCGGCGCATTGTACTGGAACGTCCCGGCGTCGCACGCAAGATTGCGGCCGCGCCACCACAGGTCGACATGGAGCTGGTCCATATGGGACAAGCGAGTCTTGAAGGACGAGGCGCGGAGATAGGCCCAGGACTGGCTGCCACGAAGGGGTTCCGGGGATAGGAAGCTGGACGGAGCGGAAAAGCCGGAGTCCGGAATGCCAAGCCAAATGGCGAGCTCGTCCCAGTCCCCGGATGGGATTCCCGTGCCCAGGAAGGCGCGGGTCGCGGCCTGCACGGTGGGACGGAAGTCGTCGTAGGCAACCGAACTCAGGGGGAGGATGAGCGATCCGTCGTTGGCTCCGAGATTGGGCACCTTGCCGGAAAGCGGATCGGTCAGGGACAGCAGCCAGCGCGTGGCACGAGCCAGCGCCTGACGGGTCGGCACAGGCCACTCCTCCTGACGCAGACGCCGGGCAGCATCCGCCAGGAGGGCAGATTGCAACATCAGCCGATGGTAGTTGGTGCTGTGCTGGATGTATTCCCCGTCAGGGCCGATCTGAGTCTGCAGGCCGCGGTTGAGCCAGCGCCAGCCCAGCTGACGCCATCCGGGACGATCAAGTGCAGCGCCAGCCAGATAGAGGGCGGTCGCCTCGGTGATCAAGTGATTGTTGCCCTGTGATCGTGCGTAGGGCAGGGTGGGCGGAATTCGGGCGGCATGGCGGGCAATCGCAAGGGCCAGGCGCGCCATGCGCTTTGGGGTGGTGGCCGAGGCGGGCGCAAATACTTGCGCACTCCACAGGAGGGCCATGAGCCGCAGCGCCACCTCCTGCCCATTCATCCAGTGCGGGCCCCAGTAGGGCGGGAAGCGCTTGTCAAAGCGTTCGAAATGCAGCCAGAAGGCCCTGGCCAGATTCTCGCGACCGCTCAGATGAAACGCGCGGCCGAGCGTGTACGCCCAGCCAAAGCGAGCGGGTTCCCAGAGGAACTTGACATCGGGGTTACGGGGTCCCAACGAGGAGAGGAGCGAAGCTTTGAGTTCGTACTCGGTCCAATGCGCAAGACGTTTGGCGGTCCCAAATTCGAGAGGGACGAGTCGGTGGCCAAACAGGCGGAACCTGCCAACGACAATGTTATTCGCCTGGCGCTGCAAGGAGGCCCTGGCG
>DATIPW010000112.1:0-15454 GCA_035471605.1 Anaerolineales bacterium
CTCGATCAATTCCTCTTCGCTGTCCGTTGTGATGAAGATCAGCAGGGACTCGGGCAGCAGCCGGCGCACCGTCTCCGCCCCCTGGACGTCCAGGCGCATGACCACATCCTTTCCGCTCTGCAACGCCTTCCGGACCTGATCCCGGGGCACGCCCTTGTAGTCCCCGTAGACCAGGGCATGCTCCATCAACTCGTCCTGCTCAATCATCCGGGAAAACTCTTCGTGCGAAATGAACCAGTAGTCCTTGCCGTCAACCTCGTTCGGGCGCGGCGGTCGTGTCGTCGCCGTGGTCACAAAGTGAAACTCCAGGCCGCGCTGCTGCATCTGCTTGACAACCGTGTCCTTCCCGGCTCCCGAGGGCCCGGAGATGACGATCAGCAATGGCACATGCGCCTCGCGCCCAAAGCCAGGATCCGTGGGCATTCCCGTATTGTACTCGACCGATCTTCGCCGCCGTCGGCCAGGGCCCGCGCGGGTACGCGCTTCACGCGTGCAAGCGCTTTGGGTAGAATCATGGTATGCCCAGTTACGATTTTCTCTGCCACAACTGCCATCGGCGCTTCGAGGTCTTCATGACCTTCGAGGAATACGGCAAGCTCAAGGTCACGTGCGTGCACTGCGGCAGCACTCAAGTGCGCCGGCGCATGACCAAGGTGCGCATCGCCCGGTCTGAGGAAAGCCGCATGGAGAACCTGGCCGATGAATCCGCCCTGGAGGGCATGCAGGACGACCCCCAGGCCCTGGGCCGGATGATGAAGAAGATGGGCCGCGAGATGGGCGAGGATCTGCCGCCGGAGTTCGACGATATGGCCGATCGCCTGGAAGCGGGCCAATCCCCCGAAGAGATTGAAGCCGCCCTGCCCGAGATGGGCGACGCTTCAGACGCCTCCGCCGGTCTGGACGACGACCTATAGCAGCTTTTCGATCGTCGCCCGGTGCTCCGCAAAGTGCTCCGTGGTGTCCCCCAGGATCCAGGTCAGGAGCGGCTGCGGTTCCCCGTCGTCGGCGTGGCGCGGCTGCATGAGTTCCTCGAAGGGGGTTGAGCGCAGCTTGAGCATCAGCTCCGAATAGACGCGCCGCAGCTCAGCCTCGACGTCCTCGGTGCTGCGGTCGCGGTTGCGCTCCAGCAGCACCGGGTTGATCACTTCCATGTCCCAGTCCCGGATGACCTCCACCGGCAGATTCATCACCTGCTCCGCCGGGCGGCGATCCATGTGATGCCCCATCAGGACCTTGATCCATTCGGCCAGGTGCGCCAGGTTGTCCTTGGGGGACCAGCCGCCGGCATCCGGCGCGAGCATCTGTTCTGGCGTCAGGCGCCCTATGACGCGCCACAGCCCCTTCCACTCGCGCTCAATGTCGCTCAACAGCTCCGCCGTGCTCTCGGGTAGCCTCTCAGCCATGCTTCACCTCAATCGGGAAAGGTTGTATCGGCCCTGCGAGTTCTGCAAAGCAAAACCCCCGGCGTACGCGGGGGTTCTTTCGGCTCAAGCCTGCACGACCTAGTAGCGGTTGCCGCCTCGGCGGCCCCCGCCGCGATCCTCGCGCGGCCGGGCCAGGTTGACCTTCAGTTCACGCTCCCCCAGCATGCGGCCATTGAACATGCTGATGGCCTTTTCTGCTTCCACTTGGTTGCTCATCTCCACGAACGCAAAGCCCTTGGACTGGCCGGTGTCCCGATCCTTGATCAGGGCCACTGATGCCACCGTTCCCGCCTCCGCAAACAGGGTTCGCAGGTCGTCCTCCGTGGTCGAATACGACAGGTTGCCGACGTACAACTTGGATTCCATTCTTCTCCTAGGGCCGCTCCGGTAGGGCGGCCGCAAAACCAGGCTTCAGACGACCTCGCGAGAGAATCACCTAACCCTGTTGACGACGGTATCAGTATATCACTGGCGGCTCGCCCGCGCCCATCCGACGCGGCACGACTTGCCCAGGCTCTTCATGCGCTCGACGCCCGCGAGCCATCAAGTCTCCCCAGGATTGCCCGACGCAGTTCGTCTTGAACCGTGCCCCAGGCCCGGCTCGCGTCGATCACCTGCCACCTTCGCGGCTCGGCCTTGGCCATCTCCAGGTATCCCGCGCGCACGCGCTGGTGGAACTCTATGGTGTAGGCATCCAGGCGGTTCCACTCGCTCCCGTCCTGGGTCTTGCGCCGCAGCCCGACCTCCACGTCCACGTCCAGCAGGAGGGTCAGGTCGGGCATCAGTCCCCCCGTGGCATAGCGCACCAACCCCCTGACCTGCTCCAGATCCTGCTGGTGCCCGTAGCCCTGGTAGGCAACCGTCGAATCGCAGTACCGATCCGAGACGACAACCTCCCCGGCAGCCAGCCTCGGCCGGATCACCTGCTCCACGATCTGCGCGCGTGCCGCCTGGTAGAGCAGCGTCTCCGCCCGCGGGTGCATCTCGGCGTTGTTCAGGTCGTGGATCACCTGGCGGATCTGCTCGCCGATCTCCGTCCCACCGGGTTCGCGCGTGGCGAAGACGATATGCCCGTGCTCCCTCAGAAGGGCAACCAGCGATGGCACGTGTGAGGTCTTGCCGCAGCCCTCGGGCCCTTCCAGTGTGATGAACATGTTGGCGATCGACTGCTGCCTTCGTCTCGTTCGGCGCTGCCTATGTGGCCTCCATATGAGTTCCGTAAGAAGCGCCGCCCTCTATTATACGTATAAGCCATTTTTCATTCCCCTGTCATTCTGGGGGACTACAATGATGCGTTGTACCGAACATAGGCGGAGGTTTGAATGTCGCTGAGGAGAATGTTGTTCCTGCTGCTGCTGGTGGTTGCCGTGGCAGGCCTATCTGGCCTGGCTGGCGCCGCCGTCGGAGGCGCCGTCGTCTACCGCACGCTGCGGGCACAGACAGGCGGCACCCAGTCGGCATTGCCGGCCATCAACATCGGCCCCCGGCAAACGCTGACTCTTAGCACCACCGAAATCGAAACCACGATCACTGAGGCCGTGAAGGCTGTCGGGCCGGCAGTGGTGACCGTCGTGGGCGTCGTTCCGGGGCAGCAGTCGTTCTTTGGCCAGACCGGGGATCGCGAGGTCAGCGGCAGCGGGTTCTTCATCTCTGATGAAGGCTACCTCATCACCAACAACCACGTGGTCGAAAACACCACCTCGGTCCGCATCATTCTCTCCAACGGCAGCGAGCAGCCGGCCACGGTAGTGGGCGCGGACCGGTACAACGATATTGCTGTCCTGAAGAGCGAAGGGCCGGTTCCGGCCATTGCGGCGCTGGGGAATTCCGACGTGCTGCAACCGGGCGAAACCGCGATCGCCATCGGCTCACCCCTCGGGGACTTCAAGAACTCGGTCACGGTCGGCGTGGTCAGCGCCACCGGTCGCTCGATCGATACCGGACAGGGCTACCAGATAGAAGGATTGGTGCAGACCGACACCGCGATCAATCAGGGCAATTCAGGCGGGCCGCTGGTCAACCTGGCGGGTGAGGTGATCGGCGTGAACACGCTGATCGTCCGCGGCGGAGGCAGCGGCGCGGTCGCCGAGGGTCTGGGCTTCGCCATCCCCATTGATACGGCCGAGGCGGTCGCTTCACAGATCCTGGCAAAGGGCTACTTCTCGCACCCGTTCATGGGCATCACCTATCAGCCCATCTCGCCTGCCATCGCTCGAGCGTACGATCTCCCGGTGGAGTGGGGCGTCTATGTCAGCCGTGTGGCCTCCAATAGCCCGGCCAGCGAGGCCGGCCTCCAACGCGGGGACATCATCCGCAGTGTCGGCGGCGTGGCGCTCGACGACTCGCACTCCTATCTCAACACGCTGTACGCCTACCAGCCCGGTGATACCGTGACGTTGGATGTCGTGCGCGCCGGGGAGACGCTCCAGCTTGAGGTGACGCTGGGCGAGGCGCCTCGGCAGTAGCCAGCCCCAGAACGACAACGCCATCTTTGGCGCGCGAAGACGGAGCGAGCAGATCTCGCTCCGTTTTCGCATTCGTGTCCTTGGGGATTCGCGAGCCCAGCCATGAGGCCCATGTGAAGCTCCGAGCCAGGCAGAACACCCGAGCCCTTCGAAGGATTGAGATTCTCCGGAGGCGCCCGGGAGTCACTCCCGGAAGATCCTGACGTGCCGCCGTGGTTCCTTCCCGTACGAGTGGCTCACCAGCTCGGCCTGCCGGGCCATCTCGTGCTCCAGACGCCGTATCAACGACGGTCCCGGAGGCAGATCCACCCAGCGTTCTCCGTTCAGCACCGCCTGGATCGCCTTTTGCGTTTGCTGCCGGACGCCTTCCATCTCAGACGTGGGTGGTTGCTCGGCCCTCAGGTTGAATACATCGCTCAGGAATTGCTCCATCTGTCCGACGGTGCTCGACCGCAACACATAGATCGGCAGGCCCCGCTGCTCGGCATCCACGATCGCCTGCTGCCGGTCGCGATAATAGGTCCGCAGGGTCACCAGCGCGTTGGCCTCGGAAGCATCCTTCACGATCACCGCCGGTACGCCCAGTCTCTTCACCGCCTGCATCAGCCGGTTGCGCGCCACGCCGTAGGGGTAGATCCGGATCGTCTTGAGGCCACCACGCATCGGCTCGAACTGCGCCGCGCCGGAGGCGGCGGGGCTCGCCTCAGCCGTGAGCGCAGGCGCCCGGCCACGGCGGGGCGCCTGGGTCTCTTTCAAGTCCAGCCTGGACGCCGCCGGGGCAGCCTTCTCGACCTGGATCCTGCCCTCGGCATCTCGCGTCCGGATCTCGGGCGCCAGCGGGAAGCCCCGCAGCAGCGCATCCACCGAGTTCTGGATATCCACGTGCACGGCGAAACGATCGCGCGTTTGGATCTCCACCAGCACATCGAAGGTCGGAGGCGCGCGTCGTTCGAGCACCGTCTTCTGCGTGCCGCGTCGGCGGGCCTCCTCATCGGAAAGCGTCACGGCCTCAATCCCACCCACCAAGTCGCTCAAGGTTGGGTTGAGCAGCAGATTGTCCAGAGTCCGCCCGTGAGCCGTGCCGATCAGCTGCACACCGCGTTCGGCGATGGTGCGCGCCGCCGCCGCCTCGAGCTCGCGGCCGATCTCGTCGATCACGATCACCTCCGGGTTGTGGTTCTCCACGGCTTCGATCATGACCTCATGCTGCAGCATCGGTTCGCGCACCTGCATGCGGCGCGCCCGGCCCACGGCCGGATGCGGCACGTCGCCGTCTCCGCCGATCTCGTTGGACGTGTCCACGATGACCACGCGCTTGCTCTCCGCCAGGATGCGCGCCGCCTCGCGCAGCAGGGTCGTCTTGCCCACTCCGGGCCGGCCCAGGATCAGCACGGACTTGCCGCTCTCGACGATGTCCTGGATGATGTCCACCGTGCCGTAGACCGCACGGCCCACGCGCAGCGTGAGCCCCACAATGTGGGTACGCCGGTTGCGGATGGCGGAGATGCGATGCAGCGTGCGTTCGATGCCGGCCCGGTTGTCGGCATCGAACTCGCCCGTCCGGTCATCAACATGATCGATCTCCGCCCGCGTCACCTCGCTGTCCCGCAGCCCGATCTCGCGATCGACGAAGCGCGCCGTGGGCACGCGTCCCAGGTCAAGGATGATCTCCAGCAGATTCTCGCTGTCGTCGGCCTGCTCGACAGCGGCCCGAATGTCCACCGGCAGCACATCCAACAGGGCCTGCAAGTCATCCGTGATCTTGAGTTGCGTCATGGCTTCACTTCACTTGAGTGTATGAGCACGGGCCGGCGCCGCTCCCGCGCAGCCGGCAGTGCGCCAGCTACCGCTCGCGCCGGCTCCTGCTCTCGAATCGGCTCATGCGTGAGGGCTGCACACTGGCGCCGCTTGGTTGCCGGCTGCGCACCGCCTGCTCCTCCTTCACCATCCGCGTCATGTGCTTGACCATCACAGCCTGCTGCGGCCCCGGCCGCGCACCCAGGTCCTCCAGCACACGCTCAAGCCAGGCCTGATAGGTGCGAACGCACAGGTAGACCGGCCGCCCGCCTCGGTTGGGCAGGCACTGAACCAGGGATCTCAACTTCCCGGATACCTCCGTGGCATCCGGGTGGATCAACGGGAAAACAACGATGCCATTCAATCCGCTCGATACGCCGGCGTAGCAGAGGGCGCCCTGATTGCACAGGAAGCCCGAGGCCTTGCGGGGAGCAGGCTCTATGGGCTGCAGCAGTGGGGGCACGATCTGGTGGTGCAGGTTCTGTATGGCCGGCACGTTCACGGATCGAACGCGCTGCCAGGGGTGCACCGCCGATCCCTCAGCCAGCACGCTCACATCCCACACCCTCTGCCGCGCATACGCCGCGAATCCCGCGCGCCGCAGGCCGGGGAAGGCCGGGCTGTCCTCGTCCAGCTCCGCCAGGATGTGGAACGCTCCCCATGCCGCGGCCTCTGCGCTCAGGTCCTCGATCAGCGCGGGCAGATCGGGGTCCTCAAGCCGGGAAACCGGGGCAAGATACAGCAGCCTGGCGTGGGCATCGCCGCTGGCCTGGAGGATGCCCCCGAGCAGCGTCCCGCTGTTGCCCCCCGTGGCCGCCGCATACAGCCGGCTGCGCGGATTCATATGTGCCAGCAAGCCCAGCGGCCCCAGTGGATTGCCGCGGGTCAGCCCCCGCGCGGTATCCAGGCTGATGCTCTCGCTGCGCAGGCGGTACAGGGTCGGGAAATCAAGCAGGTGGAGCGATCGAATGCTCAAGGGTCAGCTAGTCGGCGAGGGAGAGGAAGTACTCATGGAATCTTGTGTCGCCGGTCAGTTCCGGGTGAAACGAGGTGGCCAGAAGGTGACCTTGCTGCGCAGCGACAATGCGTTGATCCGGCAGGGCGGCCAGGACGCGCGCCTCGCCCCGGACTGACTCGATGATCGGCGCCCGAATGAAGACGGCATGGTAGGGTGCCTTCTTCCCCTGCGCCCGGTCCAGCTCCGGAACCTCCAGGTCAGCCTCGAAGGATTCGACCTGCCGCCCAAACGCGTTGCGCTCAACGGTGATATCCATGATACCCAGCAGCGGCTGATCCCGGCGCGCATCCTTGGAGAGGAAGATGGCTCCGGCACACGTGCCCCAGATGGCTCGCCGCTGCCCGAAGGTGCGCAGCGGCTCGATCAGGGCAAAGTCCTGGGAAAGCTTGCCAATCGTGGTCGACTCGCCTCCCGGGATGATCAGCGCGTCCAGGCCCTTCAAATGCTCCGGCAGGCGCACCTCCACGGTCTCCACGTTGAGGCGCTTGAGCATCAGGATATGTTCAGAGAAATCGCCCTGAAGCGCGAGTACGCCGATCTTCATGGAGTGGCCGCGGGTCGATATGGCGCCAGCCCGGGCGGCTGGGTTTGCGCGGTCCTACCAGCCGCGTCCCGCCAGCCGTTCGGCCTCAGGCATCTGTGAAACGTTGAGCCCAACCATGGGCTCGCCCAGGTCCTGGCTGATCTCGGCCAAGATGTGAGCGTCCTGGTAGTGGGTCACCGCCTTGACGATGGCCGCGGCGCGTTTCGCCGGATCGCCGCTCTTGAAGATGCCCGAGCCGACAAACACGCCGTCCACACCCAGCTGCATCATCAACGCCGCGTCCGCAGGCGTGGCCACGCCGCCGGCCGCAAAGTTGACCACCGGCATGCGGCCCAGCTCCTTGGTTTCCTTCACTAGTTCGTAGGGCGCCCCGATCTCCTTCGAGTAGGCCATCAGTTCTTCGGTGGCCATCGTCTGCAGCTGGCGTATCGAGCCCAACACCGAGCGCGCATGCCGCACCGCTTCCACCACGTCGCCGGTGCCGGCCTCACCCTTGGTGCGGATCATGGCCGCGCCTTCGCCGATGCGCCGCAGCGCCTCGCCCAGGTTTCGGCAGCCGCAGACGAAGGGGACCTTGAACAAGTGTTTGTCGATGTGATGCGCCTCATCCGCCGGGGTGAGCACCTCGGATTCATCGATGTAGTCTGCGCCAATGGCCTCAAGGATCTGCGCCTCGACAAAGTGCCCGATGCGGCACTTGGCCATGACCGGGATCGTCACCGCCTCCATGATGCGCTTGATCAGCCCCGGGTCGGACATGCGCGCCACGCCCCCTTGAGCGCGGATGTCTGCCGGCACGCGCTCCAGCGCCATGACTGCGCAAGCGCCGGCCTCCTCGGCGATCCTGGCATGTTCGGGGGTGACCACGTCCATGATCACGCCGCCCTTGAGCATCTGCGCCAGGCCCTTTTTGACGGCAAATGTGCCACTCTGCTGTTCCATTTCGTGCTCCTTGTTGCTTGCGTGGGCGATTCTACCACGCAGGCCCGCTGCGCTGCGGGGCGGCAGCCTGGCCCGGGGCGCAGCCAGCCCGGCAGGCTTGCGCGCTTCCGGCGCTTGTGATACAATTAGTACAATATGGCCTCGCGCAACAGGGGTTTTCGACCGCTGGGTCTCAACTTCCGGTCAGGGTTGCCGGCCTATCGGCAGATCGCCCGCCAGGTGCAGCGCCAGGCGCAGGGTGGCCGGCTGCGTCCGGGTGACCGCCTGCCCACGGTGCGCGGCATGGCACAGCTGCTGGGCGTGAACTTCAACACGGTGGCCCGGGCCTACCGGCTGCTGGGCGAGGCCGGCGTCGTGTCGGCGCAGCCGGGGCGGGGAACGTTCGTCCTGGATAACGCAGCGGGTGGCAGGCCGAGTCGCACGGCACTGCAAACCCTGGCAGCCGACTACGTCGCGCAGGCACGACGATCGGGTTTTTCAGACGCCCAGATCGCGGCCGTGGTCTTCCGCCGCCTGGATCTTCCGGCGCGGTCGCGGCCCGGAGGGGAGAACCACGAGTAGTGCCTGTGGAAACCTGTGGATAAGGCCCCGTGAGACGACCCGCACCGCCCCCCTGTGCAGACACACGCTCCCGCGCCCTGCTGGCGCCTCAAGGTTTCACGTGAAACAAGCTTGGCCTGCGGAGCGGGAGCGCAGGGTTTCACGTGAAACATGCCTGCCCAGGGCTGCCCGTTTCGCTGGCTGCCCTGTGGATAAACCTGCGCAGACCATGTGAAATGCTGTGGACAGATCGCCGCCCGCTGTTGACAACCGGCCGGCCGTTGTGAATAGGCTTGTGGGCAATTCCGGGAAGCGGCTTCGATCCATCTCAGGAGGTGCAGCATGTCTTCTCGAACCACCGTGGTCCTGGCGCTGCTGCTGATCGCGGCCGCCGTGCTCTTCAGCCTGGCGGTCTACCAGCGCTTGCCCGAGCGCCCCGCCTCGCACTGGAATGTCAACGACCGGGTCGATGGCACCCTGCCGCGCTTTTGGGGCGCGTTTCTGATGCCGCTGATCGCCCTGGCGGTGCTCGGGTTGTTCCTGCTGGTTCCCGCCATCGATCCCATGAAGGCCAATATCGCCGCGTTCAGGGGAACGTTCAACGTATTCATATCGCTGATCGTCGCCTTTCTCCTGTACCTGCATGTCTTGACCCTGCTCTGGAACACCGGGGTGCAGGGCTTCCGCATGAGCACTGCCATCCTGCCGGCGCTGGGCTTGTTGTTCGTCTGCATCGGCTACATGCTGCGCCGGGCGCGGCGCAACTTCTCCATCGGCATACGCACGCCTTGGACACTCGCCAGCGATCGGGTCTGGGACAAGACCCACCGCCTGGGCGCCGTTCTCTTTATGCTGTCGGGGTTCGTCACCTTCCTGGGCGCGTTCTTTGCCGGCGCCGTGGCCTACTGGTTTGTCCTCGGACCAGTCGCCGCCTCCACCCTGTTCCTGGTGGCGTACTCCTACTTCCTGTGGCGCGAAGAACAGACCGGAACGTGAAGATCTTGATCATGAAAGGCGGATGGTCAGCATGCCGACCCCACGTTCAGACCCTCGTATCCTGGAGTTGCGCGTCGCCATCACCACGAGTGAGTTCGAGCGCCTGAAGCAGTTCTACTGTGATGGGCTCGGGCTCGAAATCGCCGCCTCGTGGCAGAACGATGGCGGCAACGCAGTCCTGCTGGATCTGGGCCATGCCGCGCTGGAGATCTTCGACGAACGGCAGGCGCAGGTTGTGGATGACCTGGAGGCCGGCAGCCGCGTCAGTGGCCAGATCAGGTTTGCGCTGCAAGTCCCGGACCTGACCTCAGCCATGGAACGCCTGCTGGCGCATGGCGCCGCGCTCGTGCATCCGCCCGTGGAAACGCCGTGGGGTGACCGCAACGTGCGGCTCCGGGATCCCGACGGCATGCAGGTCACCCTGTTTCAGGTCCCGAAGGATCCGGGGCGGGGTCGATAGCCGCGCCGCGGTTCTGCGTTTGTTTCGAAAGGCAAGATCCTGCCTTCGGAGGAGGCCCCCGTGCCCAACACCCCTGTGAATCGGAAGCTTTTCCTGCTGCTGCTGGCCGGCGCCGTTATGGGTCTGGTCGCCATCATCCCCTACTCCCTCGCGCTGCGGGGCGACGCCGTGTCGGAGGCGATCCAGCAGTCAGACATGCCGCTGTGGCTGATCCTTGGCACCCAACTGCTCTCACAGGCCATCGTCTTTGGCGTCGCCATCTGGGTCGGGCTCGGGTTTGCCGCCTCCGTCGGCCTGGGCCTGCCGCTGCTGGAAGCCAGACTGCGCGGTCAGGACGTACGGGATCGCTTGCGCTCCATCGTGCCCATCAGCATCCTCCTGGGCGCCGTCTTGGCCGTGGTCATCATGGGCCTGGACCGCTTCGTCTTCCAGCCCTCCCTGCCCGGAACCCAGGCGCTGCCCGACGCGCCCGCCGCCTGGAAGGGGTTCTTGGCCTCCTTCTACGGCGCGATCAACGAGGAGATCCTGCTGCGGCTGTGCGTCATGTCCTTCCTGGTGTGGCTGGGCCGCTTCATCTCCCGGACGGTCGACAACCAGCCCGGCTTGCCCGCATTGTGGGTCGCCAACGTGCTGACCGCGCTGCTCTTCGGCCTTGGCCACCTGCCCGCTACAGCAGCCCTCGCTCCGCTGACCCCCCTGATGGTTGCGCGGGCCCTCGTCCTCAACGGCCTGATCGGCGTCGGCTTCGGCTATCTGTACTTCAAGAACGGTTTGGAGTCCGCCATGATCTCGCACTTCAGCGCCGACATCGTGCTGCACGTGCTCTTCAGGATCTGATCGAGCCTGGATCGCCGACCGGCGAGCGACTTCGGCCGATTCCCACTGGAATTGAACTTGCCCTCTCCGGGGAAGCTCAGGCAGGCGCCGGCAGTATTTGCACCTGCGGGTCCGATGGTGACGGCCTGGCCCGGGATCCCCGGGGCTGCAGGTATCCACATGCGGCAGGGCAGGTGCGAGTGGCGTCTGCTCGACGACGGCCATCTGGGCGTGGCGTCCGTATTGGATGACGGCAGGTGACGCCTGGGCGACAAGGCGGGTGAGTACGAGCGCGTGACGTGCGACTGAAATCTCCTGGGTGAATTGCGGTCCGGGACCCGCTGGACGGTGCGGCCGAGTCCCAACTGCCTTGGGGGCGGCGCTCCTTCGGTGATATAATCTTCGCAACTCCCAGAACGACCGGTTCCCGGCGCCAGTCCTTTTGTCAGGCTGGCGCTGATTGTTTCCGCCAACATCATCGGAGGCAGCATGGACTACCACGCAGGCGATGCAGTGATGCACTGGATGCACGGCCTGGGGCGGGTCATCCGGCGGGAAAAGCGAGATGTCCTCGGCCATCAAGCGTGGTACTACGCCGTCCATGTTGCCAATATGACCGTTTGGGTCCCGGTAGACGACAAAGTCGGCCAGCGCCTTCGCCGTCCGACCGGAAAAATCCGCTTCAAGCGCATTGTGTCGGTGCTTTCCAGGCCCGGCAAACCACTGCCCTCCGATCGCCACGAACGCAAGCTGCTGATTGCCGAATACCTGCAAGACGGCCGCTTGGAATCTTTGGTACGGGTCATACGCGGCCTGCTTGCCTACCAGCGCATCCGCCCCCTGAACGACAACGACCAGGCGGTCATGCACCGGGTGCGGTCCGCCCTGCTGGCGGAATGGGCGCATGTCCTGGGCCTGACGCCCGTGCAGGCGGAGCTGCAGCTCCATGGTCTGCTGAAAACCGTCGCCGGTTGAGAGGGAAGGAAGCACCATGTCGGAAGAGAGAACCATCATCAGGCGCGTCGTGGAGCACTACGCCCTCACGGGCGACGTGACTGATCCCCACGTGGCGGTCACGCATCTTCCTGACAACAAGACCAGCTTCGTGGAGCCTACCGCTGATGGGGGGCGCGGCATCACACTGGATGAGTATCACGTTGCCGGCCGCGTCATTTGGGCGGCCTACAGCACCCGCACCAGGACCGTCTACCTCAGCGAGGCGCGCAAGACTTAGGCGTCACCCTGACGCGACCTTTGGATCCGGTTAGCACCCGCCGTGCTCGCGGTCCTGCGGCCACCTGAATCACGACTTTGGGACTCGTCGCCTTCTTCCGACAGAAAGAAGGGGCTGCCCGGGACAATCCGGTTGGTGTCGCTGCTCCGGCCTGGGAACCCCCTATGGTTGGAGGCCGGCAGTTGCCTGGGAGTGGGTCGCAGCTGGCCGTCCTGCCACCCAGATCATCTCGCTGGATGTGGGGCCCAAAGGTGCCCGAGAGAAGTCTCCGTAGAGTGCATGCAGCTGCAAGCCTGCCCGGCTCAGCAAGTGCTCCATCTCCGTACGGAAAAAGCAGTGCATGCGCAGCGGCCCGCGAAGCGCACAGTCGGTCACCCTTCCCTGGCGGTCAAGCTCCTCGTATAGAGTGATCAGGCTCGCGGTTTGCGTCGCCGGGTCGTACGACCAACGCTTTGAGATTTGAAGCCTGCGTCCTTCCGGCAGCCCCAGCTCCTGGGCCACGCCGAACGCTCCCTCTGCCTCGACCGGAAGGCTGCCCAGCCATGAAAGATCCTGGTTGTCGATGTGCAAGACAAGGCGCCCCCCCGGAGTCAGATGTCGCTGGATCGATCCCAGGCACGAGAGTTGCTCCGCAATGCCAAGCATGAACTGGAACGAGTGCCCGGGGACGATCACCAGGTCGAACATCTCCCCCAACGAGAAAGACCTCATGTCTGCCACAGCCCACCGGACGGCCGGCACACCCCCGCTCTTGCGTCGCGCAAGTTCGATTGCATGGGGCGAGAGATCGAATCCGAACACCTGCCGGCCCTCAGCCGCCAGTCGCAGCGCAACCCGGCCCGTTCCGCACGCAATTTCGAGGATGCTCACCGCGCCGCGCGCGGCCGCGCCATAGAAATCCATCTCCCCAGGCCAATCAGGAACCGTCTGGTCATAGATCTCAGCCGCAACTTGCTCAGGATTCATATCCACATCCCGGCCCAGCTCCCGGGCCTTCGCTCCGCATATTTTATCGCCGGCTCCAAACGTTTGCCCAGGTCAGGGTCGCGGTCGGGCAGCGCATCGCCCCAGGAGCGCTTACCCAGGATCTGCCAAAGGTTTCGGGCGTGCGGCCCTCTGCGGGCGCAGAGTGGAATCTTGGGTTCGGGCCGCAGGCTGGGTGCCCGCCTTTCCGGCATAAGTGCTTCCGATGTGAGCACCGCACGCGCGTGGGGGGCACGCCGCCGACCAGGTTGTGCACGTGGCTGATGCCATTGCCTGCTTGTCGCGTGCCAAGGCCACCTCGCCTCACGCAGCAGGCGAAGCCTGAAATCAGCAGGCGTACGGTCGGCGTGCAACCGTCAAAGCAGCCAAGCCGCAAGATTGGAGCAACGGGCGCCTTGTGCCATGCGGCGCGAGTTTCTTCTGACGCAGCCGCAGCATCTTTATACTCGCTGGCCTCCCCCAGCCCCTTGGGCATTGACAACTGAACATTTGTTCTATACAATCCCGGCTGTGCGGGTGCCACTGCTCGACGCCCGCATTCCGCATTCAGATGCGGGCGCAGGCGGATGCGGCTTTGTTCCTCTCTTGTTCCGCGGTACGAATAGCCCGTCTGTTCTGCTCTACGGGACTTCGTCGCCGATTCGTTGCAGTCAACCTTAACGAACCGGCCCCGCGGCCGAATCCCGCTAGAATTATGACTGTCACCCGGAGCAAGGTATCTGATGGCAAGGGGTATCACCCATAGATTGCCGCCATTCCAGCAGGGGGGTCTGGATTCGCTGTGCGGCCTCTACAGCATCGTCAACGCCGAGCACATCATCAACGGCTCCTCGGCCGAGCAGGCGCAGGAACTGTTCGACACAATGGTGCATTTTCTGTCGCGCAAGCGACTGCTGACGCGCATCCTGCTGGACGGCGTGATCCACAACCACATGCTGCTGATCATGGAGAAGGTGGTAAACGGCCGTATTCCCACGATAGAGATCCCGTGGCGCGGCCAGCCCACGCCCGACCTGGATGCATTCTGGGAATCGATGCGCACCTTCCTTAATGCAGGCCCCGGACGCGCCATCATCCTGGGACTGAACGGCTTCCACGATCACTGGACGGTCATCAACCACATCACCAGCAAGTCCATCTTCCTGTACGATTCCGCCAAGATCACTCCCTTGCGCCGGGCGCAGTGCTCCACGTCCAAGCGCCGACGCAAACACCTCCTGCTGCCTGCCCAGACCTACTTCCTGGCCAAGACCTGAGAACAGGCCCGCAGTTGTCCAGCCGGCTGCGCGACCCGGGCGGCCCATCATCGACGGCAATCTGCTGGCTTGCAGCCACCTCTCGACTCACGCGGGCTACCCGTGCGGCTCTTGGCGGGACTACTTCACCCCCAGCCTGACGCGGTGGCGCAAAGCCTTTCAGCGGTCGCGCGCTGCATGCTCGACGATCGCTCGCGCCCGGCGTACCCCTTTGCGGCAGATGAGGCCGGGGCGCAGATCATCGCCGCGCCGCGCGGCCAAGCTGTCCAGGCGCTGACATAGCGCGGGAGGCCCGTATGGTTCAGCTCGTCCCCATGACGCCCCAGGAATTTGAGACCTTTCTGGAGGGTGACATTCGTGAGTATGCGCGGGAGCGCGTGCGGGCCGGGTTCTGGTCAGAGGCGGAGGCCATGGCGCGATCCCGCAAAGAGCACCGTGCCCTTCTACCTGACGGTCTCAAGAGCCGCTACCACCACTTGTACGTCATCCGCGAGTCGCAGGGCAACCAGGCTGTGGGTGTGCTGTGGCTGAAGACGGACCTTGACTCATCCAGGGCCTCCGGATTCATCTTCGACATTGAGATCCATGAGCCCTTCCGCCGCCAGGGCTACGCCCGGCAGGCGTTGCTGGAATTGGAGAAGGTGGCCCGCAGCATGGGTCTGCGGCAGCTGGGCCTGCATGTCTTCGCGCACAACCAGGGTGCGCGGGCGCTGTATGAGGGCCTGGACTACAAAGTCGCCAGCCTGAACCTGCTCAAGGACCTTTGAGTGCCGGCCACCGGCGCGATCCGCACCGCCATGCAGAGGTGGACGGGCTTCGGCCGGTCACACGCCACAAGATAGATCTCTCCATGGAACCCTTCAACGACATCCACCTGCGCCTGTGCGAGTTGCTCGAGCGGGAGGGCGCCGTCTATCGCATTCTCGAGCACGCTCCCGAAGGTCGCACCGAGCTGATCGCACGCATTCGCGGCAATCG
>DATIPW010000113.1:0-8980 GCA_035471605.1 Anaerolineales bacterium
GAGTCGTGCGCGTCTGCCAGTTCCGCCACTTCGGCCCACGCAGAAAGTATAACACGCGCCTGATCAGGCAAGCATGAAGCTCGGAATCATCGGACTGTCACAGGCCGGCAAGACCACCATTTTCAACGCGCTGACGCGCGGACATGCCCCGACCACGGCCAGCGCCGGCCGCATCGAGGTCCACACGGCCGTGGTTGACGTGCCCGACGGGCGCGTCGACCGCCTGGCCGCGATCTTCCAGCCGCGCAAGACCATCTATGCCAAGGTCACGTACGCCGATATCGCCGGCTTGGAGAGCGGTGCGGCCAGGTCCGGCATCTCGGGTCAGCTGCTGAACCAGCTGACGCAAATGGATGGATTCCTGCTGGTGGTTCGGGCTTTTGCCGATGAGAGCGTGGCGCATCCGGCCGGTAGCGTCAATCCGCAGCGGGATCTCGAGGCCATGACGGGCGAGCTCCTGCTCAACGACCTGATTGCCGTTGAGCGCAAGCTGGAACGCCTGACGGAGGAACGCAAGAAGGGTGGGACGGACAGGGCAGTGAACGAGCGCCAGACGGCCCTTTTCACCAAGCTACAGGAAGCACTGAACGCCAACGCGCCGCTGCGCAGCCTCAAGCTCACCCCCGAGGAAGCGCGTGAGTTGAGCTCCTTTGGCCTGCTGACGCGCAAGCCCTTGTTGACGGTCTTCAATCTGGGTGAGGGCCAGAAGGCGGTGGAGTTGCAGCTGGACCACCCCTGCGTCTCGCTGTTGGGCAAGTTGGAGATGGAAATCGCGCAACTGGGACCGGAGGACGCGGCCATCTTCATGCAGGAGTACGGCATTGAAGAACCCGGCTTGAACAAGATGATCCGGCTTTCGTATGATCTGCTTCAACAGCAATCCTTCTTCACGGTGGGAGAGGACGAGGTGCGCGCCTGGACCATCCACCGGGGTGCGACGGCGGTCGAGGCCGCCGGAGTCATTCACACCGACCTGCAGCACGGTTTCGTGCGCGCCGAGGTGGTTGCCTATGACGACCTGGTGGCCCTCGGCAGCATGAATGAAGCCAAGGCGCGCGGCAAGTTGAGGCTGGAGGGGAAAGAGTATCCCGCACAGGATGGCGACATCATCCACGTGCGCTTCAACCTGTAGCGTGCAGGCGCGCCGGGCGCAGCGCGGCCTCCGTGTCATCACCCCAACCACGGCACATGCAACAACGTTTGTTGCGTGCTCTCAGGGAAGACCGAAAAAGGATTATCCGGAAGTGCGCAGTGGCATGATCCCGGGCAGGGTCTCCCCGCCCGGCCGGCAACTCTCCGCCAGGAGGCGCGCTGCGTTCAAATCGACACTGCAGCACAAAGTTGGCGGGCGCTGTCAGATGAATCCAGGGAGGTTCGTGTGAAACCGGTGCTTGAAAAGCTGATGATAGAACCCATCAATGCGGGCGCCTGCATTGGGCCGAACAATTGGCTGAAAGATCCCAAGGGCAAAGAGTTGGTGTCTTTCAACCCCACCACGGGCGAAGCAATTGCCTCGGTGGTGCAGGCCACACCGGAAATCTACGGGAGGGTGGCGCAGGCCGCGCACTCAGCCTTCCTCACCTGGCGGCAGGTGCCCGCGCCCAAGCGGGGCCAGGTGGTGCGCGATTTGGGCGAGGCGCTGCGTGAGCTCAAAGAACCCCTGGGCGACCTGGTGACTCTCGAGATGGGCAAGATCCGCGCTGAGGGCCACGGCGAAGTCCAGGAAATGATCGACATCTGTGACTTTGCGGTCGGGCAGTCACGCATGCTGTATGGGCTGAGCATGCATTCCGAGCGACCCGCCCACCGCATGTACGAACAGTGGCACCCGTTGGGCATCCTGGGCCTGATCACATCCTTCAATTTTCCGGTGGCGGTCTGGTCGTGGAACTCGGCTCTTGCAGCCATCTGTGGCGACACCATCATTTGGAAGCCCTCCTCGTACACGCCGCTCACCGCCATCGCCGTTACACACATCGCCAACAGGGTCATGGCCGACCACGGCCTTGCGGGCATCTTCAATCTGGCGATCGGCTCGGGACGGGATGTGGGAGAGCTGCTGCTCAACGACCGGCGTGTCCCGCTGGTTTCCTTCACGGGCTCCACCAGCATCGGCGTGCACGTTTCGGAGGCTGTGGCTCGCCGCTTCGGCCGCACCATTCTGGAACTGGGCGGCAACAACGGCATCATCGTCTCGGACAAGTCTGATCTCTCCATGGCCACGCGCGCCATCCTGTTCGGCGCAGTGGGGACCGCCGGACAGCGCTGCACCTCGACCCGGCGCATCATCATGCACAAGTCGATCGCCAGGGACCTGTCGCAGCGCCTGGTCAGCGCCTACAAGCAGGTGCGCATCGGGGACCCGCTCAAGTCCGATACGCTGATGGGCCCACTGGTGGTCAATACTTCCGTCGAGGAGATGATGGAGGCCATCAAGCAGGCCGTGGCCGATGGCGGAGAGGTGCTGGCGGGCGGGCGCATGCTTCCCGAGCTCGGTCCGAACTTCGTCGAGCCGACGATCATCAAGATGCCCTCCCAGACCCCCATCGTGAGGACCGAGACCTTTGCTCCCATCCTGTACCTCCTGGAGTACTCCACGCTCGAAGAAGCGCTGCAGATCCACAACGACGTGCCCCAGGGGCTTTCGAGTGCCATGTTCACGGACGCCGTTCAAGAAGCGGAAACATTCCTTTCCGCGGCCGGCTCGGATTGCGGCATTGCCAACATCAACATCGGCACCTCGGGAGCGGAGATCGGGGGCGCGTTCGGCGGCGAGAAGGAGACGGGCGGGGGACGCGAGTCGGGCTCGGACGCCTGGAAGACCTACATGCGCCGGCAGACCAACACCATCAACTGGTCCAAGGATCTCCCGCTTGCGCAGGGCATCAAGTTCGGCGAGTAGCGGCTGCATCTTGCATCGGCCATCCACCTCGCCTCTCCCCCTCCGCACGCAATGGGGGCGCTCCCGGCGCAACACGCTGCAAACGCGATAGACGCAGCTGCGGCAGAGTCTGCCCGGTAGATGCGATACTCCCGCGCCATGGCCGGTCGAACGCCACTGGGCACGGGCCGGTCTTGGATTCCGGTGCCCGAGTGATGGAACGTGGAGCTGGAAGGCGGCGTCGCCGCCCTGGCCGAGTGGGTCTATCCCGCGGGGGACGCAGTTCGTTGAGCGCCATTGATCTCCGAAACGCCGCGCGCTCGGGCGCAGGCGGCCTGCAAGAGCTGGGGCTGCCTCCGGGCCGCCGCAGATGAGGCTGTATGAAAGCCTGCCGCAAGCGTGCGGCGCAGACGCTCGAGGTGACAAATGCCACTTGAATCCGGCGTCGATTCCGCGTACCAAGTAGATAATGTCGGCCGCAGTGCTGGTGGGCTGTCTTGATCCCGACACGCCCAGACCAGGCAGGAAAGAGGAGGAACTCACATGTCAAAGGATTCCTTCCGTCCCGCGCCGAATCGGAAAGCGGTCAGCCGCAGGGATTTCCTCAGACTGGGGAGCATCGGGGGTGCGGCCGTCGCGCTGACCGCCTGCGTCCCGAAACCGAGCCCTCCCGCGCCGGAACCGCCGACGCCGGCATGGCCGCCGCCAGGTGCTCCACAAGTCGTTCCATCCCCCACGCCTGAAAAGGCTGCAGGGCTGAGGATCGCCCACATCTCGGATATGCACGTCGAGCCCGGCGGGCCCGCAATAGCCGGTTTCAAGCGCGCCCTGCGTCACGTTCATGGCCTGAGCCCAACCGTGGACTTCGTGCTCAACACCGGAGACTGCATCATGGACGCGCTGGCGGCCGACAAGGAGGGCGCCCAACGGCAGTGGAATGCGTTCAACGGCATACTCGAGGCCGAGTGCCGGCTGCCTGTCTACCATGCGTTGGGCAACCATGACGTGTGGGGCTGGGGGCTTCCCACCGCCGCGCAAAGTGAAGCACGAAGCGATCCCCTTTTCGGGAAGGGAATGGCACTGGAGCAATTGAGAATCCCGAACCGCTTCTACAGCTTCGATCGCGGGGGTTGGCGGTTCCTGATCCTCGACAGCACCCATCCGCCGGACATCACACCGGGCAAGCCCTACACCGGCCGGATTGACGAGGAGCAGTACCTCTGGCTGGAATCCCAGCTGCAGGAGACAGCGCCCTCAGTGCCGGTGTGTGTTGTCTCCCACATCCCCGTTCTGGCCGCGTGCATGTTCCTGGACGGCGACAACGAGTCAAGCGGAAACTGGGTGGTGCCAGGTGCCTGGGTACACATTGATGCCCGCCGCCTGTGGGAACTCTTCTGGCAGCACCCCAACGTGCGCCTGTGCCTCAGCGGTCATACCCACCAAGTGGAGGACCTGCGCTATCACGGTGTGAAGTATCTGACCAACGGGGCCATCTCCGCCAACTGGTGGAATGGGGACTACTTCGACTTTCCGCCCGGCTATGTCGTGCTCACGTTGTACGCGGACGGATCGTCCGAGAGCGAGTTCGTCGCCTATTGAAGGCCGGCACAGCCGGCCTGTAGCAACGGTTGTCTCTCGTTCAAACTGGGAGCGGGTACAAGAAAGGCAGAGCGCAGGCGGGGGTCGCCTGCGCCGCCAAAACCAAGCGCGTCCAGGAATCCGGCTCGTCACGTTTCGTACGCGCCGGCCTCCTCCGCCACGCCGGTCTCCACCACCGGCTCTTCGGCCGGCTTTCGATCCAGCATCTGGAGACCGCCGGCGACGACCTTGGTGAAGTACTTGGTCTCGCCCCCTTTGTCCTCATAGCGATCGGTTTGCAGCCGGCCCTCCACATAGACCAGACTGCCTTTCTTCAGATATTTCTGGCTGATCTCGCCCAGCTTGCCCCAAAGCTCCACGTTGAACCAGTCCGTGGCTTCCTTGTTCTCGTTCCCTGACTTCCAGCGCCGGGTGACCGCCAAGCTGAACTGCGAGAGATTCTTGCCCGTTGGCGTCGTACGCGCCTCCGGGTCCTTGCCCAAGTAGCCGATCAGTTGCACCTTGTTCAGAGCAGGCATGCAATCCTCCTTTTCCAAACAGCGAGACACACAAAGAATCAGCCGTCCGTGAACATGGGAAGCACAAGACTACGCTCCCACCTCCGGTGCTCCGAGAGCAAGAACTGGATCCATATCATTGTAGCAAATATCCTCTATTTGACTTGCCTGCCAATAGTGGCTGCACACCTAAGCCGAAGCCCGGCCTGTGTCAGATTGATCCGATTGAGGGGAAGACTTGGCCTTCATCATTGACAAGGCAATTTCTCACCTCTCATTCCTCATTTAGTGAAGATGGAATCGTAGTCGTAGTAGGCCCTGTGGATATTGTTGAGAACCGCCTATCACGGCACATGTGGCTCTCCATTCTTGGACCGACACCACATCTTCCAGTAGATCCTCTCGGTCTGTCCACCAGCGACTGTGGATGGAAAGTCAAGCAACTCGGCCTTTCTGGAACGAGATCTCGGCTGCCCCATATGTGGGCGGGAAGCCACGGGAGCGCCTAAATGTGGGCAGGCCGATTTTGGCACTTTTCCCCCGATTTCGGTCTCTTTTTGACGTCCTGTCCACAGCCAGGAGTCGTTATCCACATATTTGGCGGCTTTATCCACAGGTCCCGGCTTCTGGGGCGCTGCTGCGTGTCCCAGATATGGGCCTACACGCTTGTGGAAGTTTCCAATCCGTTGGCGGCGGCGATCTCGTCCAGCCGCACCTCGATCTCGTCCAGGAAGCCGTCCAAGGCGGACACCTGGCCCTCAAACGCGGCTCCCAGCAGGCCCAGGGTTCCGCAAGCCTCGGCCCAACTCGCTCCCCCGGGCTGCGGCAGGACCCGCGCGGCGGCTGTCCAGGTTCTGAGCAGGGGCCAGAGCGCTGCGAGCGGGATGTCGCCCTCGAGCAGGGCAGACATGGCCTTCTCGTAGTAGTTCAAGCGCGCCGCGTGAATGCCGTCATCTATCGCACCACTCTGTTGGGAAGCGTCCAGAAACGCCATCCTCCAAGCCTCCAGCCAACTCTGCACCACAGACGTATTGACCTGGGGTGCACCCAGCAGGCCGAAGAGCATGGCCGTGAAGTCCGGACGCTCCGCAGCCTGTGCCCTGGCAGGAAAATCGCGCAGCAATCGTCGTTCGGGCAGTGGGCCGCCGCCAAGTTCGGCCACCGTGTTCGCTGCCTCGTTGACCGCGCTGAGGTAGCGACCAACTTCGGCGGGACCGGCTCCTTCCCCCTTCAGCTCTGAAAGCTGGAACCAGGTCTTGCGCGCCGAGGCGTACAAGGCACGACATCGAGCCAGGACGAACTCAGGCGCGGCGAACTCGAAGCCGGCGCGCAATCCGGCCTGGATGAATTCAAAGAACTTCTGACGTTGATACAGCAGCATGGGGTCGTAGAGTTCCCAGGCCAACATCGGGTCTGTGCGCAGCTCGCGCGGTGAGCCGAAGTCGGTGCGCTGGCGGTGACGTATATCCAGATGGAAGTCCGGGTTCAGCTTCACGATCTCGCGGGCGGCTGGGGGCTGCACCAGGTGCACCAGCACCAGGTCAATGTCGGTCGTCCCGCCGAGCATCGGGTCCTCTCCCGACAGCAGCGAACCGGTCAGATACGCCGCCACGATCGTGTGGTCGTTGTAGGCCCGCTCCTGGGTCTTCTCCTTGGCGATGCGGATGAGGGATTCCCGGCTGACACGCATCAGGATCTACGGGTTGAGGGGCAGGCTCGGCTGGAAGGGGCTCAGCTGCAGTTGCTCGCGTATGCGGTTCTCGATGTACCGGAGATCCCCCGGATTCTGGACGATGTTCAGAGCATCGGTGTCGATTGTCAACACGGGCCCATCGCGCGGCGGCTCCGCAAAGAACTCCTCGTAAGCCTGGTTGAGCAGGCCGATGTAGTTGCGCTCCATGTTGCGCTCGTACGGCCGGTCGCGCAGCGCGATCCGCTGCATCAACACTTCCGTATCGGCGCGCAGGTAGACGATCAGATCCGGCCTGGGGATCTTCTCGCCCAGGGCCTCGTGCACCTTGCGATACACGGCGAGCTCATCGCCCTTGAGGTTGATGCGGGCGAAGAGCGCGTCCTTGGCAAAGGTGTAGTCCGAGAGCAGCGATTTTCCCGCGGCCAGCACTTCCGGCACCGCGCGCCGCTGCTGGTGATAACGGCTGAGCAGGAAGAAGATCTGGGTCTGGAAGGCGTAGCGCGCCCGATCGGAGTAGAAGTCCGAAAGGAACGGATTCTCTTCAAAGATCTCCAGCAGGATCTCAGCCTCCAGCATGGGTTGCAGGAGGCGCGCCAGGGTGGTCTTTCCCACTCCGATCACCCCTTCAATGGCAAGATACATGCTTTGACTCCTGATGGGCTGCGGCGAGGATACCATAGAACGTCATGACGGTCTGCTTGCCACGATATAATCTTTGCATGCCCTGCATCTGCATTGTGCCCGCCGTGGAGGGAATTGGCGGCATGGCCACCTTTCGGCACAGATTTGAGGCGGGGCTGGCGCGACGCGGCATTGCCGTCACGCATGACACCCGGAGCCGCTGCGACGCGCTGCTGGTGATCGCCGGCACACGACATCTGGGAGCGCTGCTCCGGGCGCGCCGCCGCGGCATACGTATTGTGCAGCGGCTGGACGGCATCAACTGGATCCAGCGTCGACGCTACACGGGCGCGCGCCACTTCGTGCGCGCCGAATACGGCAACCTGATCCTTTGGCTGATCCGCGGCCGCCTGGCGGCGCACATTCTGTACCAGAGCCAATTCACGCGCGCCTGGTGGAACGATTGGTATGGAAAGCCGGCGGCGGCCTCCTCGGTCGTGCACAATGGCGTCCCGCTGGACGAGTTCAATCCGCAGGGCGAGCGCCGGCCCCCCGGCGCCGGCCATCGGCTGCTGGTCGTGGAGGGCAGCCTGGGCGGGGGCTACGGGATGGGCCTCGAGAACGCCGTGCACCTGGCCCAGCAGCTGCAGCACCAACACGGATTACCCATTGAGCTGATGGTGGTCGGGAAACTGGACCCCTCTCACCAGGCGGCGCTGGCGCGGCGCGCCTCCATCCCGATCGTCTGGGAAGGTGCCGTGCCGCGGGACAGAATCCCTGAGATCGATCGCTCCGCGCAGGTGCTGTTCTCCGCGGACCTGAATCCGGCCTGTCCCAACGCGGTCATCGAAGCCCTGGCGTGCGGCCTGCCCGTTGCCGCCTTCGACACCGGTGCCTTGCGAGAACTCGTGCGCGGGGATGCCGGCCGCCTGGTTCCGTACGGCGGGGACCCGTGGCGGCTCCAGCAACCGGACATCCCGGCATTGGCTCGGGCGGCGGCGGAGATCTTGCGCGACCAGGACCGTTTCCGGGTCGCCGCCCGCACCCATGCCGAACAGGAGCTCGGTTTCGAGAAAATGCTGGATGGCTACCTGAAAGTACTGCTGGAGGGCTAGATGGATAAAGAGGTCCATGAGTTCCTGTTGCGCCATCTGGAGTCGATCCAGGAAAATGACGGTGCGGCCTACCGCGAGACCACCGCTCCGGAACTGACGCTGTATGAGTGGTGGGTCACCCCGCAGCGGATTGAGGGCCTTCCCTTCCACGAGTTCATGATGGCCTCCAACGCCCGTCGGGGCACCGTCTTTGGTGCGGATTCACCGGAGAAGGCGCAGACCCGCCTGGACCTCTCCAATCTCGTCATCCAGCGCTACGGGGATGCCGCCATCGCCAGCTACACCCTGCTGGTCAGCAGCGCCCTGCCGGAGGGGGTGAGGGTGGTGGCGCACAACGAAAGCCGCGTCATGGTCAAGCTGTCCGGGAAATGGAGAGTTGTTCACGTGCACAAATCGCCGGCGTGGCCGGCGCCGCACGTGCAGCCCATATGAAAGAGCATTATCGCGGGCGCCTGGGTCTGCAGCAGCGTGTGCTGCCCGCCTACCGGGTGCCGTTCTTCGACAGGCTGGCGTCGGCCTGCCAGGGCGGGCTGAGTGTCTTTGCCGGGCAGGCCAGGCGGCGGGAGGCCATCGC
>DATIPW010000114.1:0-17573 GCA_035471605.1 Anaerolineales bacterium
TCATCCCGGCATGACAGATACCCTCGCGCTGTTCGCTGCCATTGATCGCAGCGACCTGAAAATCATCGCCCGGCACGTGCCGTTCCTCAGGGTCTTGGCCAACATCTCCCGACAGCTCTACTATCTGGATGACGACGCCTCGCGGTCTTTGGGCGCGGTCCGGGGAGTCGCGGCCCATCTGCGCTCTGGCGGCGCGGCGCTCACCTTTCCGGCGGGCGACATCGAGCCTGATCCCGAGGTGTATCACGGCGCGCGGCAGGCGCTGGACGGCTGGGAGGACTCGGCGGGCGTCTTCATGCGCTTCGCCCCTGACACGACGATCGTCCCAGCATTGGTGAGCGGCGTCATTTGGGAGCAAACAGCGCGCCACTGGCTGATTCGCCTGCGCCCAACCCGCGAGGAACGCGAGCGCATGGCCGCGGCGCTGCAGCTGTTGATCATGCTCACCTTGCGGGTGCGGCCGACTGCAGTGACGGTCCGCTTCGGCCGGCCGATCACGCTCGCGGACGTGGGTGCAGCGGATATTCCCAGGATCCATCGGGCCGTCATGGCGGGGATGCACGAGCTACTCGGGACGCCACCTGCCGATAGCGGAATCTCATTGCTGTGAGCGGGCCGGCTTCCGTGCAAGCATCTCGATGGCGCATCTCGCCCCGCCTGCGGCTGCTGGGTGTGTACCTCGGGCTATCCCTGCTGATGTACCTGGCGCTGCGCGACGCGCCGCTGCGCGAGATCTGGAATTCGCTCGGACAACTGCGCCCCTGGCAAATCGGCCTGATCCTGTTGCTGAATGCCACCGTCATCGTCTGGATGTCCCTGCGCTGGTGGGTCATCGTGCGCGCCCACCATCCGCGGGTTCCATTCCTGCCCCTCATTGGTTATCGCCTGTCGGCATTTGCCGTAAGCTACTTCACGCCCGGCCCGCAGGTCGGCGGGGAGCCGATGCAGGTGCTCTATTTGCATCGCAACCACGGGGTGACGTCTGCCCGAGGCACGGCGGCGGTGATAATGGATAAACTGCTGGAGACGCTGTCCGGTTTCATCCTGCTCTGCCTCGGCCTGGCCGCCACCCTGCGGCTAGGGCTGCTGTCCAACTATGGGCCCGTGCCGAGGGTGGCGGGCCTGCTGCTCGCGGCCATCCTGTTGTGGCCGCTGCTGCACCTGGTGCTGCTCTATCGCAGCCGGCATCCGATCTCCTGGGTACTGCGGAGAGCAAGACCGGTGATGGGCACGCCTCAATGGGCGCGGTTGATCATCATCTCGGAGCACATGGCGTCCGCGTTCACGCGCCAAAGGCTGCCCTGGCTCCTGGCTGCCTTGGCTTTCTCCGTGATGGCGCTTGTGGGGATGGGGCTCGAGTATTTCCTGATGGCTTCCTTCCTCAACGTGCACCTCACCGCGGCGCAGACGGTCGCCGGGCTCACGGCGGGCGTGCTCGCCTTTCTGCTACCATTGCCAGGTGGCCTGGGTGCGCTCGAGGCCAGCCAAGTTCTGGTGTTGAGTGCCTTCGGGGTGCCGGCCTCTGTCGCCATCAGCATCACCCTGCTGATGCGAGGCCGCGATCTGCTCAACGGCGGGCTCGGGTTGCTGCTGGCAGGACGCGTTCTGAAGAGGTAAGCCAAGCTCCGCAGCCGTCGTCGAGGGAAGGAGCAACACCGCGCTCATTCGCACCATCTCGCACACACAAGTTTGCACGCTGGACGATGGAGGAAAGGTTCATGAAGCTCACCCCCGTGAAATATGGCATCATCGTCGTGACGCTGGTGACGGCCGTGCTGCATATCCTGGCCGCCTTCGATGCGATCCTGTTCGAGGGCCACGTGCCCGATCCGCTCTTCCTGCTCAACGGGCTGGGATACTTCGGCCTGCTCGGCGCCTATTTGCTGCCCGTCCCGTTTTTCCAGCAGCGGCACGACCTGGTTCGCAAGGTGCTCATCGGCTACGCTGTGCTGACCATTGTGCTTTGGCTTTGGATCTGGGTCGGACAGTATGTGATCATCGGCGGGGAGCCATTCTTTGGGCGCGATTCGATCTACGGTGTGCCGTCCAAGATTGCCGAGGTGATCTTGGTGTTCCTGTTGCGCTCCGACCGCCAATAGCGCAGCCATCCTCCGCGTCCTGGCGGTCGCCTACGATGGAATTCTCTTTTCCCCACTATCTGCTCTCCAAGCAGAGCGTGGATGATCGTGCCCTCAACCGGCATGTACTGGACGAGCTGCGGCAGCGCATTCCCACACGCCCCGTGCGCGTGATCGAGATCGGCGCCGGAATCGGCACCATGCTGCGGCGCCTGCTGCGCATGAATCTCCTGGCTCACGCTGAGTATGTCATGGTCGAGCAGATGAGCGAGAACATCGAATCTGCTTCCGAGTGGATCCCCAAGTGGGGAGCCGAAGCCGGGCTGAGTGTTCAGTCAGCCGGGTCAGCCGGGTGGCGGCTCTTTGACAACACGCGCGATGTGCAGGTCCAACTGGAACACGCCGACCTGTTTGATTTCGCCAAGGTGAACAAGGCGCCCGCGGACCTGCTGCTGGCGCACGCAGTACTGGACCTGCTGCCGCTTCCCGCCTCGATGCAGCAGCTTCTGGCGCTCACCCGGGATCTGGCCTGGTTGACGATGAATTTCGACGGCCTGACGACTCTTGAACCGGTGGTGAACGCAGAGTTGGATTCGCGAATTGAGCGCCTTTATCACGCCTCCATGGATGCCCGTCCAACCGGAGGCGACAGCCGCAGCGGCCGCCATCTGTTTGCGCATGTGCGCCAACTCGGGGCCCGCGTCCTGGCGGCCGGTTCCTCCGACTGGGTCGTGCATTCTGTCGGAGGACGGTACCCGGAGGACGAGGCCTACTTCCTGCAGTGCATCCTGCACTTTCTGGAGGAGTCGCTTGCCGGGCAAGCGGAGCTGGATGTTGCGGCCTTTTCCGCTTGGCTGGAGGAGCGCCGCCGCCAGATCGCGAGCGGCGTATTGGTCTTGATTGCTCACCAGATGGATCTGCTGGTGAGGGTGCCGCGACCGGATTGACATCCATCGCAGACTGGTATCGCTGGACAGGGGAAGGCACGCCAGGTTCCATCCCACGCGACCGCCTGCTCGGGCGGCGACGGCGCTTGTAATCAGCCGGCGCCCGCGATGCCGGCGATCAGGCACGCGCTCAATGCACCCACCAGCGAGCACGCTAGGTTGACCCGGTCGTTGTTCATCCAGGGCCATCCGCGAACGTGGTAGGTCTGGGAGCCGCAGCGATGCGAAGGATGCTGCTCGGTCAGGACATTGTCCGAGGGGCATCGGTACATGGCTTGCACCGTGGCCCCAAGTGCAGAGTCAACTGTTGAGCCCAGCATGCCCCCGGTCCAGACTGCCAACGCCAGTTGAACGCCGCCCTCGGGCCGGAGAAAGGCAGCCACGGCCGCGATCATCAGTGAGCCAAGCCCCGCGGCCAGCAGACCCTCGGCTGAGACGCCGCCGGACGTCCCGGCCGGAACACGCTGGCGGATGCGCGTAATCAGTCTCGGTGGCCCAGCAGAGAGCGCACCCACTTCGGTTGCCCATGTATCCGCCGTGACAGCGGCCACGGCGCCTGCAAATGCAGCCCAGGGCCAAAACGCGCCCGGGCTGAAGTGAGTGGCAGCCGCGAGAAGGCCCGCCGTCAGGCCATTGCCCAAGACCTGACCCGCGTCGCGCTCCCTGCCCTTGGCATAGATGTCTTCCGTCTGCCTTCCAAAACCTTGCAGCCATCGGCCCAACGCCGTGGAGCTGAAGAAGAAGATCAATAAGATCAGTGCTGAGCGCCAACCCCCGAAACCGTAGATGGCGGTGCCAAGCGCAATGGCCGCGATCGCACCCGAACGGCTCAGCGAGCGAAACCTGAGCGCGGCGGCCGTGATGGCCAAGGCAAGCACGAACCCAATCGAGAATTGCATGATTGGACCCGCTAGACCGGCGTGGCAACGATGAACAACACAGCCAGGAGAAACAGCAGACTTGAAAGAGCGGTTGCGGTCCAGAGAACGAAAGACAGCACTTTCTGTTTGTCCCAGCGGTAGAAGAAGAGACCCGCTATCCAGCCGGAGAAAGCCAGCAGCGCGCTGACCAGCGGGATTACTACGAGCTGACTGGACGGAACGGCATCCGGACTGCGGTCAGGCCCGTACCCCAGGGCGAACTGCGAGCCGGAGGGGATCAGCAGACTTGTCCAGGCCGCCAATCCCACATTGAGAAACAGAGTCAAGAGCCATAGGTAGCGTGCCAGGCCCGAGCCCCACGCCAGGGCGAAGACGAAGGAGGGATAGAGCGACTTGGGACGCGACTCGCGCAGGCTGCCCAATTCCACGGCCCGGGCGAACGTGCTCAGGAAATCCGCCGCCTTTGCTGGGGATATGGCGTAGACTCGGCGCCGCGTCCCCACCAGTAGCAGCCCGCGCAGGCCACTGGCCAGGAATTCCACCACTCCCAAGTCTGGATGGCGCCTCAGCCCAAGGATGGCTCCTGGAAGGGCCAGCGGCGGGGGTCGCAGCGGGACCGCCAGGTCACCAATCGGTCGTATCCACTCAATGTCATTTAGAGGAATGACCTCATCGCGCAGACCCCAGCGGAGCTCCAGAGCGTCGCGATCCAGACGATATTGAGCGCGATACAGGGCGTACGATCGATAGCCAAGGAAAGGCAACGGCGCAAAAGCAAGAAGGCCGACCAGCAGATCTATGACGAAGTCGCCGCCTTCCGCGGTGCCTCCCAGCCGTGAGAACCCCCACGAGGAGATTCCCGCCAAGGCAACGAGCAATAGGCCGTGCACGAATAGTCCCCCGCGCTTTGGGGGCGGGAAGAGACCCGTGTTCATGGGTGCGTGTTTGCTCCCGAGCGCATGCCAGCCTGGTCAGGCCGAGGTCAGCTCCTGCCTCAGAGCTTCGACGACCAGGTACACCTCTTCTTCCCTCATCACGCCGGAAAACGGTAGGGCAAGGCCTCGGCGCCCGAGATCTTCCGTGTTCGGAAAATCTCCATCACGGAAGCCGAAGCGGCTGACCATGTATGGCTGCAGGTGGATGGGGAGGAAGTAGGGTCGGACCGGGATGCCCCTGGCCATCATTCGCCGGGCGAGGGCGTCGCGGTCCACGTGTCGATCGAAGCGCACAACATACACAAACCAGGAGATGCGCGTAGTGAAAGCTTGGGCCGAGGGAAGCTCCACACCGGCCAGCTTCTCGAGCCGCGCTCTGTACCAGCCTGCCACCCGGTCGCGTTTCTCAAGTAACTCTTGAAGGCGCGACATCTGGATCATGCCCAAAGCGGCTGACAACTCATCCAGCCGGTAGTTGTAACCCAGATGAGTGTGCTGCAGCCACGTATCGCCGACTGCGCGCCCCTGATTGCGCAGGGCGCGCATGAAATCTGCCGCCTGCGCATCATCGGTGACGATCAAGCCTCCTTCACCTGTGGTGATCTGTTTGTTTGGATAGAACGCAAACACCGCCGTGTCGCCCATGGTTCCGGCAAGCCTGTTCTTGTATTCCGCCCCCAGTGCCTCACACGCATCCTCGATCATTGCCAGCCGGTGGTCCGCAGCCACCTGTTGCAGGGGCTGAAGATCTGCGGGCTGACCGAAAACATCAACTGCCAGGATGGCCTTGAGCTTGCCCGTCGCCGGAGTGCCAATGCGCGGCAGCCAGCGCCGGGCGGCGGTGCCTCCAACTTTCAGGCCAGCAGCCGCCTCGGCGACCAGCGTTGGGTCTATGTTGCCGCTCGAGGGATCCACGTCGACGAACACGGGGACTGCACCCTCGTACAACAGCACATTGCTGGAGGCCACGAAGGAGAAGGGTGTGGTGATCACCAGGTCGCCAGGGCCGAGATGTGCCGCCCGAACGCACAAGTGCAGGCCCGCAGTGCCTGAGGAGACTGCGATGGCGTGCGATCGGCCTGTGTACTCGGTGAAGGCCTTCTCGAAATCCTGCACCCAATGCCCCATGCTCAAGTGGGGCGTCTTGAGCACGCTGAGCACAGCCTCTCGCTCTGCGGCTGTCAGGTCGGGCGAGGACATCTGGATCTCTTGGTTCATTGTGGAATCTGGGTCAGGGATCGCATGCGCCCCACCACTTGGTCGTGCGAGATGAGCTCGATGCCAGCCTGCGATCTGAACTTTAATTCTACCAGCCGGGCCTCCATATGTCTCTCGGCGACGGTCAGGCGAAAGGGAAGCCCGATCAGATCGGCATCCTTGAACTTCACGCCGGCCCGCTCATCTCGGTCGTCGAACAACACGCGCATGCCCGCCGCCTCCAAGCCCAGATGCAATTCCTCGGCGGCGGCGTAGGTTCCCCCTTTCCGTGAAGGCAGGTGCAGGAGGTGCACATCCAAGGGAGCCATGCCCACGGGAAGGCACAGCCCTTGATCGTCGAAGTGCAGCTCCGCAAGCGTTCGCAGGATCTGCGCATAGCGAAGGCCCTGGCCGTCCGCCAGCAACGATCCTGAAGCCTTCTCCAGCGGCCCTCCGCATATCGCGCAGGGATCACCCGCCTGGGCGAGGGTCAGATCGGTCACGAGGCCAGACCCGAAGTCGCGGCCAAAATTGGCATTCCGCAAATGGAAGCCTTCCTCGTTGGCACCCACCACGAGGTTGCCTGAGTTCGGGATCAGATCGTCCGCCAAGATCTGGACGTCGTGCAGGCCGATGGGTGAGGCATAGCCAGGAACGGCCCCGGCTCTGACAATCTGGTCGTGCGTGGCGGGGAGCAGGGGACCCGCAGCCACACGAAGTTTGGATTCGCTCAACTGCATGTCGCCGCGAATCACGACGATCACCAACACTTGGTCCTCAGGCCGAACGTATAGAAGTGCTTTGCCCGTCTTGGCCTGTGGCACCCCGAGATAGGACGCCAGCGTCTCGATCGTCCTGCAATCCGGTGTAGCGACACGCTCGATTGGCAGTGCAGGCTCGGGCGGTAGGGGAGATTTCATCGCCCGGGCTTTCTCGAGCATGGCCGCATAGCCGCACCGCGCACAGCACAGGAAGGGAGATGCCCCCAATGGCTCCGGGCGCAGCACCTCCCCATCTGCAGTCCTAATGATTCCCTCGGCAAGTGCTCCGAGCCGCAGCGGATCGTCTCGCAACCAAGCGCGCAGACGGGATACGGCGAGCTCGCCCAGCACGCTCAACTCGCCCGACGATCCCAGATAGCCGGCCCGGATCAGCAAGCCCTCTCCGGGCGTCCTTGCCCGGGCGGGCATCTCGCGCCGGGTCGCGATCTCCAATGCGGTGAACTTCATCTGATTGAACGACCTTGAGCGCGTGCAGACGCAAGGGCCGTGTTTGCCTAGCTGGGGCTCTTGCGCCGGCCGGGAGTGCTGCTTGCACCGGTGGGCGGGCGGGGCTGCGCCGGCGATTGGTCCTGATCCTCGGGTGCCCCGGGTGGGCTGCTTTCCGCTGGCTTGGGCTGAACCGTATCGAAACCCAAATCCACGGTCTCTTCCATACGGATCTGGCCGCGCAGGAACGCGCCATCGTCTGTGACGAACGCGGTCGTGACGACGTCGCCCCAAACCCGGCCGCTGGACCGGATCTCCAGTTTTTGGGCGGTGATATTCCCGCGCACCGCGCCGGCCACAATCACGGCGTTGGCGCGTACGTTGTTGCACGTGACCCGCCCCGTCTCGCCGACTACCAGCAGGCCGCGCAGGGCGATCTCCCCTTCAAACGCGCCTTCAATGCGCACGCCGCCCGAGCCGGTTATGGAGCCGTGCCAGATGACCCCGGGCCCGAGAACCGAGGTGATCCTCTCGACGGCGGAGGGGGGCGATGCCGGTTCAGCTGTATCCGTGGTTCGTCGGAACATCCGCGCAATTCTACCTTATGTGCCGCGTAGGCTTCTTTCTTCAGTCTCGGCGCGCCATCCTGAACATCGTTCCACGGCACAGGGCCGCACCACAATGGCATGGATACTCTGCCGCCTGCCGTTCCACCTCCACGTCGTCGGCTGTGAGATTGTAGTCATAGGTCAATTCCTCACCTGTCTCGATGTCGCGGAGCGCATGGATCCAGATCCGTTTCCGGTGTGTCACTGCCTCGCAATTGGGCTCACAGGAGTGGTTGATGAAGCGCGCCTCGTTGCCCCCCACGGCGGCATCGATCACGGTTTGGCTGTCGATGGAGAACAGCAGCACATGGGGGTGTACGGAGGGACCTCCGACGTAGCGTTTGTCGGCTTCAGCCGGACTGATTCGCTCCCCCGTGTATTCGATGATCTTGCTGGCCTTGCGAATCCTGCGAGCCGCGAACGCGCCCAGTCCCTGAATTGTGGAGGCATGCACCTCAATGGGTGGCGGCAGCAGGCTCATCGGGGCCGCGGCTCCGGTCGGCGCACTGTCTTCTTGAGACCCGGCCGAGACAGGTCCTGCCGCAGACTCATGTTCGCTTGGAAGGCGGCAATTCAGGCGCTGTCTGCGGCGGGCGCTTGCGCGCCGCGCGCCGCCAAGTAGATTCCGGCCAGTATCAGGACAGCGCCGGCCAGCACGAACGCCGCCGGCCTTTCGTTGAGGATGATAAACGCCAGCATCGCGGATCCGATCGGCTCACCCAGCGTGGTGACGGCTACTACGGCGGCCGGGAGGTAGCGCAGGGCCCAGTTGTATGTCGAGTGGCCAACGAGTTGCGGCACCAGGGCCAGCAAGGCAATCCACAAGTAGGTCTGGGCGCTCAGCGACATGATTGGCGCACCGGAGAGGATGGCGGCCGACAGGAGCACGCAGGCGGCGCAGCCGTACACGAGGAAGACGTAGGGTATCAGCGACAGGCGGGGGCGCAGCCGCCTGCCAATGACCAGGTAGCCGCTGACCGCCCAGGCGCCGGCCAGCGCCAGGAAGTTTCCCCACAGGCTGAGCGCGCCCGCTGTGGCGTTCGGGGGTGTGCAGCGCAGTCCCGTCTGCAACGTGCAAGCACCTCCCAAGGCGATCACGATTCCGCCCAGCAAGGCAAGGGCCAGACCCCAGATCGTGGCCGGAGTCATTCTCTCCTGCAGCAGCAGCGGTGAGATTAGACCCACCCACAGGGGTCCGGTGCTGACCAGGACCACCGAGCTTGCCACCGTAGTGTATTCAAGCGATGTGATCCAGGTGGCAAAGTGGATGGCGAGGAATCCTCCAGCCACGAATGCCAGCGCCAACTCGCGCCGGCCAAGGGAGCGGAGCTCACGACGATGCCGCGACAGGGCAATTGGCGCCAGACAGGCTGTAGCAATCCCCAGACGCAGGGCGGCAATAGTGATGGAGGGCGCTCCCGCCTGCGCCAGCCGTATGAATATGGAAGCGGTGGAAACCGCTCCAATGGCCAGGGCCAAGGCGAACGGTAGGGCAACTGGCAAAGGTTCCCGTCTCATTGTGCTGACCTCATGCGCGAGGATGCCGTCACGCAGTATACCCTTCTGTTTGTCCGGGAATCATCGGGACAGTGTATGCAGTCCGTTAATAGCTGGGATGGACTGCTTGACACGGAGGGTACGAAAGCTTACAATTTTTGGTGATAATTGTCATAGAAATCTATGCAGCTCCCACTAGCAGGAGGAAAACCTAATGGCTTTTGAGCTTCCGAAGTTGCCCTACTCGGTCGATGCGCTGGAACCCTACATCGACGCCCAAACCATGACGATCCATCATGACAAGCACCATGCGGCATATGTGAGCAATTTGAATGCTGGCCTGGAAAAGCATCCGGAGCTTGCGGGCAAGACCCTGGAGGCCCTGCTCTCCGACCTGAACGCTGTGCCTGATGATATTCGTGTGGTGGTCCGCAATCATGGAGGGGGGACCTGGAACCACAGCATGTTCTGGGAAATCATGGCGCCCAAGGCCGGCGGTGCTCCGAAAGGGGACCTGGCCAAGGCGATTGATGCGGGCTTTGGCTCGTTCGATCAGTTCAAGACCGAATTCGAAAAGGCGGCCAACGGCCGCTTCGGTTCCGGGTGGGCATGGCTCGTGAAGAGAGGCAGCGGCCTGGCTGTCGTTTCCACGCCCAACCAGGACAACCCGATTTCTGATGGCGCCACACCCATCATGGGAATTGACGTGTGGGAGCACGCGTACTATCTTAAGTATCAGAATCGGCGTGCTGAATATGTGACCAGCTGGTGGAATGTGGTCAACTGGGAAGTGGTGGCAGCGCGGTTCGCCGGCAAATAGGGTTCTTAATCCAGATGCTTGTGCTCAGGGGGGGCTTCACCGCGGCAGCGTGGCGGGAGTCATGATAGAATCTCGCACAGTTGATCTGGCATAAAGGAGAGGACCTATGACCCACATCATCACCAGTCTCTGCGTACGCGATCGGGGGTGTATAGAGGTCTGCCCGGTGGAATGTATGGTCCCGGGATTTCCAAAATCGGAATGGCCGTGGATCTATATTGATCCCGACACATGCATCGATTGTGGAGCCTGCATTCCTGAATGTCCCTACGCCGCGATCTTCCCCGAGGACGAGGTCCCTTCGGCGTACACCGCCAAGGGGGGAGAGTACATTAGCAAGGTGGGGCTCACAGGTCATTTCGAGGGCACCAATCATCATGGCAAGGCGATTGTGCTGGATACGACCCGGCAGTTGGAGGCGGGTGAAGTGGTAGATCTCACGCCGGACATCAAGCCCAACTATGATTTCTTCAAAACGGGCCCCGGCTACAGCACCAAGGATCTGGACGACGGAACCTAGCTCTCTGCGCAATTGAGACTCTTGAAGCCCGTTCTTCCGAACGGGCTTGTTTTATTGGCCGAGACTGGGGCCGCGCCCGCTCTGTGCACTCTGAAAGTGGGCGCGGGCCAGAGGAGGAAGTCATGCGGGTATATCCCCTCACCGGATGGCGCCCGCTCGGGCTGGCGGCGATTACCGTGGTAGCGCTGGCCTGCAACCTGGGGCTCACACCGCCGGCGGAGTCTCCGCCGACGGAGGTTGCCACCACAGCATTGGCAGACTCCACCCCCACGGCGCCAGACGCGGGTCTGCCAGCGGCGACCTCCACGGACGAACCCACGCCTACATCGACAGCGACCCAGACCGCGGGACCGCCACCCGTGGTTAGTGTGGCTGCCTCGGGTGGCAGACTCAACGTTCGTCGCGGTCCGGGTCCGGAGTACGACCCGGTCGGCGCGCTCCGGAATGGGCAATCGAGGCTGGCGACCGCGCGCAATCAGGATGGCAGCTGGGTGCTGATTGATGGGCCCGACACCGCGCGTCCCCTGGGGTGGATCACTCTCAAGACCCAATATACGGCGGTCACCGGCGATGTTGGCAGTCTGCCGTTGATGGAGGTAGAGGCTGCTCTTCCGGCCCATGTGCGCAACTGCACCCCGCACGAAATGCTGGTCATGCCGGCTGGAGCGATCCTGCTCAACAGGAGCGCCGCCCCGGAGAATCAGGTGCAGTTGTTCCCCGGCGAGTACACGGTCATCGACCAGACGACCGAAAGCACCGTGGCGGAAATCACGGTATTCGAGGGGAAGACAATCGATATTCGGAAAGACTCTTCGGGCAAGAGCTACAACTGTCCGTAGCGCAGGGCCTGGCAAGCCGGCGCAGAGCAGGTGTTGCCCTAGGGAGTGGCGGCAGCCGCCATAAGGTCCGAGCCGATCCGGGTGGCCGCCGCAGCGTTCGCGTTCTCGAGCAGCACCACGGCAGCCAAGGGAATCCCCTGCCATCCAGGCTGGGTGCCGGCCAGGTACCAGGTGAGCGTCTGGCCCGCAGAAGAGGCAGTGACGCTCCACTGCCAGAAGAGCGAGCCTGCCGCGGTGTAGCGGCGGGCGACTGGAACTGCATTCTCTGGGGGGAATACGGCTGTCGTTTCACCAAGCGGCGGTAGGAATACCCAGCCCTGGCGCGGAGTATTCACCGCAAGTGCAATTCTGGGAGCGGGGCGCATCCCCTCGTTCGAAAGCGTCGCCGCCGCCACGGCCATCTGAAGCGGGCTGGCGAGCGCGTCGGTGATGCCTGTCCCCTCGGTGGGAGCTGAGACGGGCAGTCGCAGCCGTGGTGCCGAATGCAACCCCAATTCTTGGTAGACCACTCTCACATCTTGACCGCTCGCTCCGCCCCCGGCGGCTTCGACCATGGGCAGGACTGCATTATGCACGCGGTAGGTGCCTTGCGTGACCCGATTCAGGAGCGGACTCCCCCCGTGTTGCGCAAGATCCGGCCCGACAGCATCCAGGTTGTTGGCGTCGAAGGTGGGATGAGACGCCATAACGAGGATCTCTCCCGAGCGTGCGTTAATCACAATCACCGCGCCGGCCATCTCCCCCAAGGCGGCATCGGCTCGCTCCTGCAGGGGAAGATCCAAGGTGAGGCGAACATCCAAGCCGGGCGGAGGCGTGCCGTACAAGAGCTGATCCCATAAGAGCAAGTCAGCCGGGTTGCCAGCGGTCCCTCGCAGATATGGATCGAGGAATTGCTCCAAACCCGCCTGTCCGAAGGTAGGGTTTGTGTAGCCGACCACGCTTGAGAGTGCCGGATACAAGTACCTGCGCTCCAGTGCGCCGCTCACCCCTCTGGTCTCCGCAATGGGGACATCGCTGCGGTCGCGTAGGCTGCCGCGCACAACCTGGCGATCGGCGATCGAACGGCGTGCGTTGTCGGTGCGTGCCAGCAGGTCGGATCCGCGGGGGACAGCCCACCATGTCTGAACCAGAATGGCGCCAACCATCCCAAGGCCGAGCATCCCGGCCAGCAGGGCGTAGGGCCTCATCAAGCCAGCCTCCACCCTTGGCCGGCGCGCAGGGTGGCTGCTAATGGTGACCAGCATGGCAACCGCCAGAGCCGACGTGACCAGGGATGAGCCTCCGTACGAGACCATCGGGAGTGTCACGCCGGTTAGGGGGAGCATGCGCAGATCTCCGCCTATGATCAGCAGTGACTGAATCCCGATGTGGGCTGTCAGGCCCGCCGCAAGCAGGCGATGGAATCGGTTGTCGGCGTTCCTTGAGATGACCAGACCGCGCGTCAAGAGCAAGGCATAGACCGCGATCAGCCCCAGACTGCCGGAGAGGCCCATCTCCTCTGCGATGGCAGCGTAGATGAAGTCGGAGTGTGCCACCGGCACAAGCCCCGGGTTCCCGATCCCCAGGCCCCTTCCAAGAATCCCACCGTTGGCAACAGCAAGTAGTGACTGAATGATCTGATAGGAGCGCCCGCTGGGATCGCTCCATGGATTGAGCCATGAATCAATTCGGGCATGGATGATTGCTACAAGAAAGTATCCGATTACAGCGGCGAGCGTCAGCCCCATGGCCGCCGCCAGCAGCGTCCGCCTCCTGTGTGTGGCGACGTACAGGATCAGGGTGTAGAGCAGCACGATGATGCTGGCACTGCCGAGGTCTCGCTGCACCAGCATCAGCAGGAGTGCGATGCCCCCAATAACCAGCGTCGGAAGTAGCAGAGGAAAGAGACGCGTTCGCACCGGGGCTCTGTCGGCCAGGTAGGCTGCCAGGTAGACTACCAGCAGCAACTTGAGCGGCTCGGATGGCTGGAGGTAGATGCCGCAACATCCCAGCCAGAGTCTGGGTCCCACGCCGGTGGGGCTGGTACCCAAGACGACCGTCAGTCCGGTCAGCGCGAAGCCACTTGCCAGCAGCACGGATCGATAGCGGCGCAATACGCTGAGATCCTGCCAGCGTGAAACAAGCCAGGCCCCGGCTGCAGCGCTGATTCCCAGCCACACCGCCTGCCGCATGCCGAATGACGGATCAAGCCGCCAGACCGTAAGGATGCCCCAGCCACTCAACAACGCGCACAGGGGCAGAAGGTACGGGTCGCACTTTGGCAGGTTTCGTTCCAGCAGACGCTGTAGAACCGCAAATGCTGATAGCCAAACGGCGATGCCCAGCCAATGGGTCAGCCTGAGCGGCGCGTCCAAGGACCGCTCCCGGACCGCGGGCGCTAGCGTCAGCACAAGCCCCTGCAGCACCACAAAGGCGAAGGTCAGCGCCAGAAGTTGGCGCCCTGTCCGGTTATTCAATGCGTTCCATCCAGCAAGCGGGCGCTCTGCCTTCCAGTCGATCACCTTGGCAGAACCCTCGCAATAACTGCAGGTCTCCCCAGTCCCACTTTCGCTCGGGGGCATCCACCAGGGCGCGCGGCTTCCCGTTCCACATGAAAGGGTAGATGCTGACCGATGCGTGCCATTGAACCAGCACGCTCAGCAGGGCGGCGGTCAGCCACAGATACCTCCAGACGGGCGGCCGCATGGGCAGGCCATCGATAACTGGCGGCAAGAAGTATGCAAGATAGGGCAAAACATCCACAAAATAGCGCGGCCCGATGGACCACGCGCCTCCCCAGTCCTCAAACAGGGAAACCGTGATCCAGTGACACACGAAGATTGCCATGAAATACAGATTCAAGTTGCTCTTGGAAATCCCGTTCTTCGTGGCTGAAGCACGGGCCCCGTAGATGGCGAACAGCAGGACTGGCGAGAAGATGAACAGGCCCCGGTTGGGGCTTATAAGCGTGCCCGCCAAGGCTTCTGTGAATTGCCCTGGTGTGGCGAGTCTCTCGAGCAGCTGGTACGAATACGGCGGGAAGACGTTGGCGTAGGTATGGACATTGAGGGCAGCGTAGGGCACGAAGACCAGCAAAGCCCCCAGCGCGTAGCGCCAAATCAACCGACTGCCGTTAAGCAGGTAGTACAGGCCGAAGAAAGCAAGGGAAATGCTATTGGTTGGCCGAACAAGATAGCTGAAGGCCAAAATCAAGCCCGTCCAGAACGGGGTCCACTTGCGTTGCGGCGCGGCCAGTGCAAGGTAAATGGCAAAGGTCAGCAGCAGCACTGACGGTCCGTGCTGCCAGAGTGCCCGGCTGGCGGTTGACCACATCGACGTGCCGAAGGCAAACACGCCCGCCGCAAGCAGGGCCGCACGCGTGCTGGCTGTTTGCCGTCCGATCAGGTACGTGCCCACCGTGGCCAGGGCCACGATGAGCGAGGCAACCAGCTTCTCAAAACGGGCCGTACGATCATCTGGAGGGTGCGAATCCAGGTAGGAGAAGAAGTCAGTCCGTCCGGTCAGTCCGAAGACAGCATTGATCACGATCACAGCCGGCACGGCAAGCAGCGGCGTGGCCGCAGGGTAGTAGTAGTAAACATGCCCGCCGATCGTCCGGAGCCTGTAGTCCACATCCAGGTCCATCAGTTCGCGGTATTCGTCCAGGTCCAGATCCTGCTCACGCACGATGCTGGCCGCGAGATGGAATGTCCAAGCCGAATCGGTGCTGGTGGTAACCGGGCTCATGGCATGTATGGCAAACGTGAACACGAACACACTTGCCAGGACAAGCCCATCTCGCGCAGCAAGAAACTGCCTTTGTTTCCGGCTGCTCTTTGTGTTCGACATGCCCTACGCCGGGGTGTACTTCTCGAGCAGCGGTCCCAGCTGGCGGCGCGCCTCTTCAGACGCCGTGCCGGGCGCTGAGATGATTGCCCCGGCCAGGGCGTTGGCGCAGTTGCAGCTGCGCCGGTGCGGCAGCGCTTTCAGCAACTCGCTGATCGATTGCTGCGCAAGCCGCGCGTTCTGCTTAAGGGTATCCACGACGACCTCCACGGTGACGGGCGCGGCGCTTTCGTGCCACACGTCGTAGTCGGTGACGTGGGCCATCACCGCATAGCACATTTCGGCTTCCCTTGCCAGAAACGCCTCCGGCGAGGTGGTCATTCCAATTATGGACATCCCCCAGGATCTGAAGACCCGCGATTCGGCTTTGGTGGAGAAGCGCGGACCCTCGATGGTGATGAACGTCCCCGCGGCGTGCACCGTGCCACCGGCGGTGCCGACTGCGTTTGCCAGGTGGGCGGAGAGCTCTGAGCAGAAGGGCTCTGGCGTACTCAAGTGCGCCACCGTCCCCTCCCCGAAAAAGGTCCCGGCACGGAGGCGGGTGTGGTCGAACAGTTGGTCAGGAACCACAACATGACCCGGTGCGATGTCCTCTCGCAGCGATCCGCAGGCGCTTATGCTCAAGATCCGCTGGACACCGAGCATTTTGAGCGCGAAGATGTTGGCTCGATACGGAACTTCCGTCGGGTTCAGCCGGTGGCCCAGGCCGTGCCGCGACAGGAATGCAATCTTGGAGCCGCCGATGTCTCCCACAAGGATGGGCGCACTGGGCTCTCCGAACGGTGTGTCTACATCGACGGTGCTTGTGCCCCTCAGAGCACCCAGTTCGTACAACCCTGAACCGCCAATGACCGCCAGGTCAATCGGCTTGGTCATCTTCGCTCTCACGCGCCCCGCCGGGGCTGCCCTCCTCGGCCATCAAGGTCACGACCATGGCAGCCGACCCGCATCGGATCTCATCACCGTTGGTCACGGCCGTCGAAACGGCAAGACGCCCTTGGTTTAGGAACGTTCCGTTCTTGGAGTTCAGGTCCTCGATCCACCACTGACCGTCGTGAAAGCTCAAACGGGCATGCCGGCTCGATACGGCCTTGTCTCTCAGCGGCAGGTCGCAGGTTACCCCTCTTCCGACGATGACCTCGGGCTGCCAAAACGTGCGCAGCAAGGGCCGCTCACCGGTCGCAGTGACTGCAAGACGCAGTTCAGGCATATTCGTACCCCCAGCCCAAGCGGAGGCGCGCCGCAGGTCCTTCCACATGATCCACAAGGCAAAGCCGAGAAAGGCATAGAGGGCTATCAGCACGATGAGCCGCAAAACAAGGACCAGGGGCGCGATCACGGCTCTTTCCTCGGTGGGCTCCTGCGCGGCGCATTCGGTTCGGACGTGGTTGGTTCGGTTTCGCGGGGCCTGCGCGGCTCTGTCTCGCCAGGCCCGGCTTCCTGCGGACCGGCATCCTCACCGTAGATGAGTGAGACGCCGCCCAGGGATATCACGTCGCCCGGGTGCAAGATCGCTTGCGACGTCCGCTGCCCGTTGATGAACGTCCCGCCAGAAGACGCCAGGTCAAAGATCACATATTGCCCCTTGATGGCTCTCAGCTGCGCGTGGTGCCGGGAGACGCGGGGGTCATCCAGGATCAGGTCGTTGTCAAGGCGGCGGCCAACGTTGACCACGACGTCTGTCAGCGGGACCTCCGTGGTCCCGTTCACGATCAGGAAGGAGCCGCCCGGTGGCACGGTGGTCACGGCCGCAGGGCCTGGTCCTCCGGTGTTGGCCCTCATATCCTGGGTCTGGCCGGACGTATCCGCGCGGTGATAGGCAACGATCGTGAACGCTTCCGCGTTTGGGTTTGGATCGTGCACAATGTTGAGGGTGGGTCCGGCATTCAAGCGCAAGCCGGCATTGGACGCCGCTGCCTCGATCACCTGCATCAAGGCCTGGGCGAGCATCGGATCCGGGGACGGCGGAATCGCGGAACCGTGCAGATAGAGAGTATAAGTGTCCGGGGCGACCGGGCTGCCGTCCGGATCCGCCCGCGCGTTGGCCTCAATGGCATCCGAAAGGTTTCGAATCAGGAGATCCTCATCTTGCTGGCCGGGAAGCGCCTGGAGCAGGCGCACTTCGAGCAGCTGGCGAAGTCGGGCTTCCAAGTCTTGCAGCCTAATGCGTGGCATTTCGACCGCGAAATTATAACTCCCGGCAGGGGACGGTTGCTGT
>DATIPW010000115.1:0-1766 GCA_035471605.1 Anaerolineales bacterium
GGATGTGCTGGGGCTGCTCGAGGAATTGCCGGCAGGCCGCCAGCATGCGGGCTGTACCGGGCCGGCCCTCCGTGACGATGTCCTCGAACCGCCGCGCCAGCTCCGATTCCGAGAGCCGGGCTATCTTTTGCAGGCGGGGCATCGCGGCTTGTGGCTTGCACCAGGGACACGGAAAGATTTCGCCGAAGCCGGGCTCGCCAACCTCGACGTACCGGTTGAAATACCCGATGCCCTTACACTTGGGGCAGGATGGGGCGGCGTCGCTGGTTGATGAGTTCGGCTGCATTCAGATCCGATTGGGTGAGCCGGGGCAGGCCTGCGCCGGTGGGTTCGGGTGGAGACTGCGAATGGCGTGGCTTGCCTTGACCCGCGGCGGGGATGCTGCCGTTGACTGCCCATTCCGTCAGCCACGCCAGGGAGGCGGGATGATAGGGTCTGCCATCGCGCCGGCGCCGCGAGCTCCAGGCCTGCCAGAAGGGTGCGAGGTACTCAAGCGTATGCTCGCCTTGCAGGGTGCAGACGTGACGGATGCTTTCGATCACCGCCGCGTAGTCGTGGGCTCCCGGGACGCGCCCGCAGACCGCCCGGAAGATCTGGATTTCAGGACTCTGGGGCGCCTCGCGGGCCGCCGTGGGCAGGTTCGGAATCGGCTCCGGCACACTTGTGGTCTCGGCGGCATAGGTGAGCGGGCTCTGCGGTTCCTCTGTTGTAGTCTGTGGGTGGTCTATGTAAGTTCCCTTTAACGAAGGACCCTCTCGGCCTTCCCGAAGTGACCGGTGGGCCCGGCCCAAGTGCCCTTTGGGCACATTGTTCACGGCAGTTGCGTTCCACGCCTGGCAGACCGCCTCCAGATCCACTTGGAAAAGCACGATGTGCTGCAATCTCTTGGGGCGCTCGCGCAGGAAGCCTCGCTCACGAAGCAGGCGGCGGGCAACGCGCAGCTCCTTGTAGGTCAGGCCGGTCTCCCGCTGCAGGCTCTGGTTGAGCGGATTGCTGCGCCCGTCAGGGTCGTCGGCCACCAGGCGCAGCCGTTTGCTGATCCAGCCCTGCGGATCCAACTGTTTGCCGCGCCAATACAGCAGTTGGCAGAGCAGGATGGCGGCATTTACCGAGCCGGCGAGGGCGCGCAGGGCTGGGTAGTAGGCGACGGGTCGGCCGGAATTGGCGAGGAGGTCGGTGATCTTCATCGGGCAGGCTCCGTTTGCGCGGTCCAGGTGTGGCGTGGAGGTGAGGTCGGGGCCCGGCACACTCGTATGTGGGCAGTTTAGAACAAATGTTCTTACTTGTCAATCACTCCGTTTTGTCCAGGAGCGTATTGCGCGTAGCCACTCAGTGCAACGCACAGCCGTGTCAAATCAACTCCGCAAATCCCGCACGGCGCCGCGGGAAGCCGAAAAGCGCTGAGCAATGTCTGTGCGTGCCCACCCAGGAGGGGGTCACGCGCACCAGCTGGTCAGCGAGCGACGGAGACGCCACAGAACTGCAATCGGGGTGAAATGTCGGCTAGCCCTGCAGCGGTGTAGGATGGTGGGGTCAACTAGGAGGATAGGATTTCGCTTGCGGCCTGGCGCAGGAGCGTGCTCGCGGGCCCCATGGGAATGAGCTTTGGAGGTCAAGATGCATCGCAAAGGACTTGTCCGGTGGATCATGGTGGTGGCAACAGGAGTTGCCAGCTTTGCGACAAGCGGCAGCGCCCTGGCGGGCGCGGACTGCTACGGGTCGGTGATCGTTCAGTCAGGGGAGACGCTGTCGAGCATTGCCGCCAT
>DATIPW010000116.1:0-1851 GCA_035471605.1 Anaerolineales bacterium
ATCCTGCCCGAGGCGACCCCCGATCCAGTCCCTGATCCCAGCGCGCCTTCAGCCTCAGATGCCACGGGGCACCAGGACGCCATCGGAACAATCACGGCGCTGGATGCCTCCACCATCGCCGTCGACGGCGTCGTCTACAACCTGATCTCGACCACGGAGGTCAAGGGGACTCTGGCGGTGGGCTCGCGCGTGAAGCTGGAATATGTCACCCAAGCGGACGGCTCACGCACGGTGCTCGAGGCCAAGGCAGGCGAGTTCCTGGATGATTCCGACGACGACTAGCAGCAGCATCGTGACCGGGCACGGCACACAAAAGGAACCTCGAGCCTGACGGCCCGAGGTTTCTTGATCTCGGCCTCCGATGCCGCTGCGGCGGTGGATGACACGTTGCATCGGATCCCCTGGTGCCCCTGGGTGCACGCCGCCGGCAGCGAGCCTTTCCAGCGCTTGGGTATAATCGTCCAGATGTTCCACCGATCTGCAGCGAACTGTCCCCGCATGGCGGCCCAAGGGGTCCTCACCCTGGTCTTGCTGCTCGCCGCCTGTTCTCCCCAGACACCCGCAGCCTCGCCCGTGCCGAGCGCCTCTCCGGGTCCGCCCACGGCGACACCCGAACCCCTGGCCGCCAGCGTCAACGGCGAGGGGATCCCGCTGGCGGAGTGGGACGCCCAGGTGACGCAGTACCTCGCCGCGCACGCCGCGCTGGGCGAGACCGTGAGCGAGGAAGACGCCGGCACGCTTGTGCTGGAGGACATGATCGCCCAGGTCCTGCTGGCGCAAGGTGCCCGCCAGCAGGGCTTCGAACTGACGGCGGAAGCCCTGGAGGCGCGCGCCGAGGACCTTGAGAAGCAACTCGGGGGACCGGAAAAGCTTACCGAGTGGCAGGCGGCCAACGGCTACACCGAGACCACCTTCTCCACCGCCCTCAAGCGGGCGGCGGAAGCGGCCCACATGCGCGACCAGATCGCGAACGCCGTGCCCCGCACCACCGAGCAGGTGCACGTGCAGCAGATCCTGCTTTACAACGAAAGTGACGCCACGCGCACCTCGAATCAATTGAAGGGCGGCGTGGATTTCGATGCGATGGCAGCGGCTGTCGATCCCAAGACCCGGGGTGAGCTGAGCTGGTTCCCCAGAGGCTACCTGCTGGAGCCGGCCATCGAGCAGGCGGCCTTCTCCATGCAGGTGGGCGAGGTCAGTGAGATCATCCAGTCTCCGGTCGGATACCACATCCTCAAGCTGCTGGAGCGGGATCCAGATCGGGCGCTCTCGCCAGACGCCTACCTGGCACTGCAGGAACAAGCCCTAAAGGACTGGGTGGCCGAGCAGCGCGCCGCGGCCACCGTGGCCCTCGCACCCTGAGACGGAAGTGCCCCACCGCAGCCCGCGGGCTTGAGCGAGGGGCGGAGCACCTCCCGGCGCAGGGTTTGACCACCGCCGTACCTGGCCAGCCTGCCGCTGGTGGCCGGCCCAGATCCGCAGCACGCCTAGCCTCAGGCCGGCGGGATTCAGCCACCCGATCCGTGGAAACACAATCACAGTCAGGCCACCGGGTCATCGCCATCCTGCAAGCGCTGTTGGTCGCCTTCCTGTGGGCCACCTCCTGGGTGCTGATCAAGGCCGGCCTGCAGGACATCCCGCCGGTCGTTTTCGCAGGCTTGCGGTATTTCCTGGCCTTCCTGATCCTTCTGGTTGTGCACCTGGCCGGCGCGCGCAAGCGGCCCGTCGCGCCGCTGCCCCGCGCCATCGCGGGACGCGTCGTGATCCTTGGGCTGCTGATGTACACGCTGGCGCAGGGCACGATGTTCATCGCCCTCAAGTACCTGCCCGCGGTCACCCTGAACCTCTTGC
>DATIPW010000117.1:0-9144 GCA_035471605.1 Anaerolineales bacterium
CGGCATCCTGCGCGTCCTGGGAAAGGGCGACACCAAGTCCAGCGTTGAATTCAATGACGGCGTGCGCGCCCAGGTCTGGGTGCATCCGCCGCAAAAGTTCGGCACCGCCCTGCAGTATGCCACCGGCTCCAAGGACCACAATGTGCAGCTTCGGCAGCTGGCGCTCGCCAAGGGGCTGTCGCTCTCGGAGCACGCGCTGACAAAGGTCAAGGGCGGCGCCGAGATCCTGTGCGATACGGAAGAGAAGGTCTACCGCACCCTCGGCCTGCCGTGGATTCCCCCCGAGTTGCGCGAGGATCGCGGCGAGGTGCAGGCCGCCAAGGCGGACCAGCTGCCGGCGCTGATCGAGGTCAAGCACATCCGGGCCGACCTGCAGGTCCATTCCAACTACAGCGACGGCCAGCTCTCGATGTTGGAGATGGCGCGCATCGCCGCCGACCGCGGCCTGCAGGTCATCGCCTTCACCGATCATTCGGTCAGCCTGGGCGTGACCGGCGGGTTGAGCATCGCCGACCACAAGAAGCAGGCGGCCGAGATCAAGCAGGTGCAGCGGCAGCTCGGCGACCGTATCCGGGTGCTGCACGCCACCGAGGTGGAGATCAAGGCCGATGGCAGCCTGGACTACCCGGATGAGTTCCTGGCGGGCCTGGACCTGGTGCTGGCCTCGTTGCACAGCTCCCTGCGCCAACCGCGCCAGAAGATCATGCTGCGGCTGCTGAATGCCGTCCGCAACCCGCACGTGGATATCATCGGCCATCCCACCGGGCGGCTGATCCCGGACCGCGAGGGCGCCGACGTGGACATGGAGGCGCTGCTCACCGCCGCGGCGCAGACCGGCGTGGCCCTGGAGATCAACGCCCACTGGTCCCGGCTCGACCTGGAAGATGTGCACGCCCGCCGCGCCAGGGCCCTGGGCATCCCCATCAGCATCAACACCGATGCCCACTCCGAGGCCGATTTTGATGTGCTCTTCTACGGCGTGGCCACGGCGCGGCGCGCCTGGCTGGAGCCGCAGGACGTGATCAACTGCTGGCCGCCCGACAAACTGCTCGCCTGGCTCAAGCACCGGGGTTGAACCCGTCCCGGGAATTGGGGGCGGGCGCACGGAACCTTCTTGTGTCAGCGTCGTCATTAACCCGGAAACCGACATCCAAGGAGATGGAATGAAGAAGACGCCTGCATTGCTGCCCCTCACCCTGGCGCTGGCACTCTCGGCCTGCAGCCCGCAGCCCGCCCCGGTCGCCGAGCCGCCTCCTGCCACCGAGCCGGCTGCCGTTGCCACCCCGACCGCCGCCGATCAGACGGCCGATTGGAAGCTCTACCAGAACGCCGACTTCGGCCTGTCGTTTCGGGTTCCGGCCGGCTGGTTCGGCCCCGAGGAATACGTCTCCGATCGCATGCTGCGCGTCGAGATCGGCTCGGACAATGTCTATCCGTACGGCACGGACCCGTTGGAGCGCGTCACCCAGTTCAAGGATTCGTACTACGTCCTGATCCAGTACTCGCAAAACGACCAGGGCGCCTATTGGCAGGAAACCTACCAGTCGCTGGTCCAGCTGCAGGATGGCGAGTCGCTTTCTGACTTGCGGAGCAAGATCATCCGCGTCCGGCCGCTGGAACTGGGAAGATTTTCCGGCTTTGAGTACATCTCGACCCTCTCCGACACGGCACAGACCGAGCCTGTATATGGAAGACAGGTCATTCTCGTCGACGATCAATCGAATGTGCTGACCATCCTCGGCAATCCCTCCGGCGTGGAGATCGCCAGTGGCGGGGACTGGCGCCAGGCCTATCAGGCGGTGGATGAGGCCAACCTGCTCTTGTTCCGCCAGATCCTGGACTCGATCACCATCCAATAGCCGTCGAGCGCGCCACAGGCGCCCTCCTTTGACAGCCCAGGGGTCTTGCGCGGTGTTTTCGCGCAAGACCTTGCTCTGGATTTCACAAGAGGCGCTGGAGCGACTCGGGCAATTGGAGAAATCGGCCCGAATTCATGCGCTTTGTAGTGTAGAATGCCCGCACACCAATTCAGAGTCGGCGGCCGGGAGTTTTCCGTCAGCCGGGTTTGACCCGATCGTTGCCCGCGGCAACCCCGTTTGAGGGAATCATGGCGGAAAAACCCAGATCCGGCCTGTCCATCCTGTCCAATCTCTCCGTTCGCACAAAACTGATCATCAGCAATGCCATCCTGGCCAGCCTGGCCATCGTTGGCATTGCCTACTTCATCATTTCGCGGGCCACGGCCACCACCGACTACCTGGCCGGGCAGCTGACGCAGAGCGTGCAGGAGGAAGCCAAGAGCGTTCTGAACGGCACCGTCCGCCTGCATTCCAATGAGCTCAATCGATCCTTTGCGGCCATCGACTCCCGGCTCGAAACCATCCAGTACTCGCTGGAGGTCGCCCTGTCCAGCGAAGAGGCCCCGACCACGGCCGAGGAGCAGCAGCTGACCCGGCTGCCCGAGGGCAACTGGAGAAATCCCCTCAGCGCACCCGCTTCGATCTTTGTCCCTGACCGGGGGGTGCTCCCGGACTCCATGCTGGCCGAGTTGGATGCCGCGCAGCGCCTGGAACTGATCGCCGCGGATACCTTGAGCCGCGATGCGGACGTGGCGGCCATCTATTTCGGCGGCTCCCAGGGCGGGATGGTGCACTTCCCCAACACCGACCTGGCCGCCAGCCTGCCGCCCGCCTTCGACGTCACCCAGGAGCCCTGGTACCTGGCCGCCGGCCCGAATGCCAACCCGGACGAGCAGGTGGTCTGGTCGAACCTGCGCCAGGATCCTGAGGGCGAGGGCCTGGTCGTCACCGCCAGCGTCCCCGTCCACGACACGAACGAACAATTCCGCGGCGTGGTGGCCGTCGATATGCAGCTGGCCAGGCTCAGTGGATTGATCTCTTCCATTAACGTGCAGCAGAGCGGCTACGCCTTCCTGCTCGACAACCAGGGACGCGTCATCGGCATGCCCGAGCGGGCCCTGGCGGACTTTGGCCTGGCCGGCCTGCCGGCCTACCAGGAAGATCCCCTCAGCCAAAGCGTCCTGCGCACCGCCTCCTCCAAGCTCGTCAGCGCGCTGCTCCGGATGACCAACGGCCAGTCCGGATTGCAGGAAGCGTCCGTCGGCACCACCCAGAAATACCTGGCCTATGGTCGCATTGATCCGATCGGCTACAGCCTGGGCGTCGCCGTGCCCGTGGCAGAAATGCAGGAACGCGTGCTGACCACGCAGCTGCGCCTGGACGCCGAGAGACGCAGCACGCTGATCACCCTGATCGCTGGCAGCGTGGCCGCCCTGGCCCTGGCCCTGGTCGCATGGTTCTGGCTGGGAACCGCCCTCACCTCCCCGCTCATTCGCCTGACGCGCACCGCGCGCAGCATTGCCCAGGGCGACTTGAACGCCGAGGCCGTGGTCGATTCCGGGGACGAGATCGGCGTCATGGCCAGCACCTTCAATGCCATGACCAAGAGCCTGCGCGATCTGATCAATGACCTGGAACTGCGCGTGGCGCAGCGCACCGCCCAGCTCAAGCGCGAGAAGGACTTCTCCGAGGCCCTGGTCCACAACAGCCCGGGAGCCATTGTTTCGGTCGATGCCCAGACCCAGGTCATCGCCTGGAATCCGGCCGCCGTCACGCTGTTCGGCTACTCCGAGTCGGAAGCCATCGGCAGCAACCTGGATGACTTGGTGGCCCGGGACGAGAAGATCCGTGCCGAGGCCCTCAACTTCTCCTCGTCGGGGACGGCCGGCGGCTTCCATGCCATCACCAAGCGCTCGCGCAAGGACGGCAGCCTGGTCGACGTGGAAGTGCGCGGCGTGCCGCTGGCCCTGGAAGACCAGATGGGCGTGATCGCCATCTATCACGACATCACCGAGCTGCAGCAGGCCCGCACCGAGGCCGAGGCCGCCCGCGATGAAAGCCTGCGCCTGCTCAAGATCACCGAAGAGCGCGCCGCCGAGCTCGCCGCCATCAGCAAGGTCAGCCAGGCGCTGGTGCAGGAAGCCGAGCTCGAGAGCACCATCCAGCTCATCGGCGACCAGATGCAGGAGATCTTCAAGGCCGATATCGCCTACCTGGCGCTGCTGGATCAGCAGACCAAGCTCATCCATTTCCCGTATCAGGTGGGCGAGACCTTCACCACGCTCAAGCTCGGCGAGGGCTACACCGGCCGCATCCTCGAAAGCGGCGAGCCGCTGCTGATCAACAGCAATATCGATCGGGTCAGCCGCGAGATCGGCGTCACGCGCGTCGGCAAGCACGCCCTCTCCTATCTCGGCGTGCCCATCCAATCCGCGCGCGGCACCATCGGCGCCCTCAGCGTCCAGAGCACCACCCGCGAGGGTGCGTTCAACGATGACTCCCTGCGCCTGCTCACCACCATCGCCGCCAATGCCGGCGCCGCGCTGCACAACGCCCAGCTCTTCAGCGAGGCCCTGGAAAACCTGCGCCAGGTCGAGATCCTGACCAATGCCGCCGGCGCCATCCAGCAGAGCGCCTACGAGCCCGAGATGGTCCGCTCGGTCGCCGAGCGTCCCGACGCCCTGGGCGAGCTGGCCCGCGTCTTCCGCAACATGGCCGACGAGGTCCGCACACGGGAGCAGCGCCTCAAGCGCCAGCTGGCCCAGCTCCAGCTGGATATCGAGGAGAAGCAGCAGGCCAAGGCCGAGACGGTCGCGGTCTACATTCCGATGGACCGCCGCCAGGCCCTGGCCGGCGGCCGCACCCTGCCCGAGCGCGCCCAGGGCGCCGCCCTGTTTGCGGATGTCTCCGGCTTCACCACGCTGACCGAGGCCCTGGCCAATGAGCTGGGCCGGCAGCGCGGCGCGGAGGAGGTTATCCGCCAGCTCAACCGCGTCTACTCCGTGCTGATCGACGAGGTGCATCGCTTCGGCGGCAGCGTCATCAATTTCAGCGGCGATGCCATCACCTGCTGGTTCGATGATCTCGATCCAGAGTGCCAGCCGCGTCCCGGTTCGTCCGCCCACCGGGCGCTGGCCTGCGCCCTGGCCATGCAGGCCGGCATGCAGCAGTTCGCCGCCATCAACCGGCCGGATGGCAAGATCATCACCCTGTCCATCAAGGTCGCCGTGGCCGCCGGTCCGGCGCGGCGCATCCTGGTCGGCGTCGGGACGCCGCACCAGATCGATGTCCTGGCCGGCAGCACCCTGGCGCACCTGGCCGAGGCCGAACATCATGCCGAGAAGGGCGAGATCATCGTCGCCACCGCCGGCGTCGCCGATTTGGACGCGAGCTGCACCCTCTCCGAAACGCGCGACGGCGGGCAGTTCGGCGTGGTGGCAGGGCTCAAGACCGAAGTCCCGCCCGCCGCGTGGCCCGACCTGCCAGCCGACGCCATCCCCCCGGAGCAGGCCCAACCTTGGATGCTGCCTGCCGTCTTCGACAAGGTGCGCGCTGCCAAGAGCGATATGCTCTCGGAGTTGCGCCAGGCCGCGGCCCTGTTCCTCAAGTTCGGCGGGCTGCAGTACGACACGGATGCCAAGTCCGGCCAGCGCCTGGATCGCTACATCCAGTGGGTGGAGCAGGTCATCGCCCCCTACGAGGGCTCCATCATCCAGCTCACCGTCGGCGACAAGGGCAGCTACCTGTACGCGGTCTTCGGCGTCCCGGTTGCTCATCCGGACGCGCCTGCCCGCGCCGTGCGGGCGGCCCTGGAGCTCGCCAAGCCTCCCAAGCGCCTGTCCTACATCACGGACATCCAGATCGGCCTGGCCTATGGTCAGATGCGCGTCGGCGCCTATGGCGGGTCTTCGCACCGCACCTACGGCGCCATCGGCGACCGGACCAACCTGGCGGCGCGCCTGATGCAGGCGGCCAACTCGGACCTGGAGGGCCTGGCCCCCGGGCAGGGAGTGGTCATCCTGGCCGGCGACGCCATCCACGAAGCCGCGCGCGCAGAGATCGAGTTCGAGTCCCTGCCGCCCATCCGGGTCAAGGGCAAGAGCCAGCCCATTGCGGTTTACCGCCCGCTGCGCCCGCACCCCCAGGCCCAGCAGGACTCCCGCAAAGCCCCGGCGGCCGGCGCGCAGCACCCCGCGCGCATGGATCAGCTGTCCCCGGCCGAGCAGCTGACGCTCAAGGTCGCCAGCGTCATCGGGTCCACGTTCACCCTGGAGGTCCTGACCGCCCTCTACCCCGAGGAAGCCGAGCGCCAGGATTTGCCGGGGCATCTGCAGAGACTGGCTGAGCTCGGGCTGCTGGCCGGCGGATCCGCTGACGGGCAACGCTGGAGCTTCAAGGACGACCCCACCCACAGCGCGGCTTACAATTTCATGCTCTTCGCCCAGCGCCGCCAGCTGCATCGCGCCCTGGCTGAGCTTCTGGAGCAAACCGCCTCCGGCACCCCGCCCTATGCCGAGATCGCGCAGCACTGGCAGGCTGCCGAGGAGCTGCCCAAGGCGGTGCAGTTCCTGGAGAAGGCCGGCGAGCAGGCCCGTGAGAACGGCGACCTGGCGGCGGCCACCGGCTTCTTCAACCTGTCACTGGAATTGGACGGTCAGTAGCACGATGCAGGAGGACCGGACGTGAAGGCAGAACGCATATCCCTCAAGAGCCAGCTGCTCCCCGCCGTCAGCGCCGGCCTGGTGACCGGCATCGTGGATGCCATCGTGTGCATTTCGCTGGCCGCGCTCATCTTCAAGGGGGCGGTCGCGCCCTTTGCGGCCAACGCCATCGGCTTCCTGCTTCTCGGAACCATCGCCTCCATACTGATCGTCGGCATCTTCAGTTCCTATTCCGGCAGCCTCAGCGCCACCCAGGATACGCCCGCCGCCATCCTGGCGGTCATGGCAGTCGGCATGCTCGAAAGCCTGGCAGCCGCCTCCGCGCGCGACCAGTTCGTGTCGATCGTCGCCGCCGTGGGCCTCACCTGCGTCCTGACCGGCCTGTTCTTCATCCTGCTCGGGCAGTTCAAGCTGGGCTCCCTGGTGCGCTTTTTGCCGTACCCCGTGGTGGGCGGGTTCCTGGCGGGCACCGGCTGGCTGTTGCTCACCGGCGGCATCGGGGTCATGTCCCCCGTGCCCTTCAGCCTGAACAACATCCTGGCCTTGTTCCCCCTGGAGGTCCTGATCTTCTGGGCCCCCGGCCTGATCATCGGCTTTGTCCTGCTGCAAATCCTGAATCGTTACAGTCATTTCCTGATCGTGCCTGGCTTCCTCGTCGGCACGGCCGCCCTGTTCTATGCCATTGCCGCTCTGGTGGGCATCCCCGCCGCCACCCTGGGCGCCCAGGGCTGGCTCATGGGTCCCTTTCCGGATACCGGCTTGCTGCAGCCCATCCGCCTGGCCGAACTTTCGCAGGTGCGCTGGGATGCCGTGCTGGGCCAGGCCGGCGGCATCGGCAGCGTGATGATGATCAGCGTGGTGGCCTTCCTGCTGAACGGCAGCGGCATCGAGCTCATCATCCGCAAGGACCTGGACCTCAACCGTGAGCTGCGCATGCTGGGTGTCGCCAACATCCTGGCCGGCTCCGTGGGCGGAAGTGTGGGCTATCACGCCCTCAGCAACACCGCCATCAACCACAGCATTGGCCGCGGCAGCCGGCTGACCAGCCTGGTGGCGGCCGCCGTGTGCGCGCTGCCCCTGCTGTTTGGGGCCGCGTCCCTGGGCTACATTCCCAAGATCTCGCTCGGCGCCCTGCTCGTGTTCCTGGGCCTGGCGCTGCTGTATGAGTGGGTCTACCTGGCCTGGTCCAGCTTCTCCAGGTTGGAATACATCGTCATCCTCATGATCCTGGTCGTGATCGCGGTCTTCGGGTTCCTGGAGGGGGTGGGCATCGGCATTGTGGCCGCGGTCGTCCTGTTCGTCGTCAACTACAGCGGCGTCAGCGTCACCAAGCATGCCCTTTCCGGCGCCGAGCTGCAAAGCCGCTTCACCCGCAGCCCCAACCAGCGCAAGGCGCTCATCGCCCAGGGCCACAAGACCTTCATCCTGCAGCTCCAGGGCTTCATCTTCTTCGGCACCGCCAACAAGCTGCTGGATCAGGCGCGCGCCCGCGTCGAGGGCCCCGACCAGGAGCCGCCCCAGTTCCTCATCCTGGATTTCGCCAAGGTCAGCGGCCTGGATTCCACCGCCATGCTCAGCTTCTCCAAGATGCAGCAGGTGATGCAGGATCGCAACGTCACCATCCTGGTCACCGCCGCCTCGGCCGAGGTCCTGAAGCAGTTCAAGAAGGGCGGCTTCATTTCCGAGGCGGCCGACAAGGCCATCGCCTTCCCCGACCTGGATCATGGCCTGGAGTGGGTCGAAAACCGGCTGCTCAGCGACGCCGGCCAACAGCAGGAGGCCGTGCTGACCCTGAAGGAGATGTTCAACCAGCTCCTGCCCAACGCTCCCCAGCTGGAGGGCCTGTTCAAGTTCCTGGAAAAGAAGGTGGTCCCGGCCGGGGCCTACCTGATGCACCAGCAGGATGCGCCCGATAACATCTACTTTGTGGAGAGCGGCCAGGTCACCGCCCAGCTGGAGTTCCCCGGCAAGCCGCCCGTGCGCCTGGAAACCATGAAGACCGGCCGCGTCATCGGGGAGTTGGGCTTCTACCTGGGGCAAAAACGCACCGCGGCCGTGGTCGCCGACGAACCCAGCACGGTCTACCTGCTGAGCGCCCAGAATCTTGCGAACATGGAGCAGAAGGCGCCCGACGTGGCCTCCTACTTCCATCACCTGATCGTCCAGCTGCTGGCGGAACGCACCACCCATCTCATCCGCACCGTGGCCGCGCTGGAAAAGTAGCAGCCTTCCAAGGAGAGCGAGCGATGCCGGCAAATGCTGAGAACCTGGAACGCGCCGCGCACTACGTGCGGGATCGCCTGCGGCGCGACCTGCCCGAAGGCCTGACCTACCACGGGTACGGCCACACGGTGGAAGACGTGGTCCCGGCCGTGGGCCGCCTGGCCGCCGCGCAGCGCCTGGATGGGGACCATCTGCACCTGCTGCTCACCGCCGCCTGGTTTCACGACCTGGGCTTCATTGAGACGCGCGCCGGCCACGAGGCCGTCAGCATTCGCCTGGCGTCCGAAGTGCTGCCCGGCCTGGGCTACTCCGCCTCGCAGGTGGAGACTGTCGGCCGCATCATCGCTGCCACCATCCTTCCGCAAAGCCCAACCACCCTGCCCGGGCAGCTGCTGGCCGAC
>DATIPW010000118.1:0-2059 GCA_035471605.1 Anaerolineales bacterium
AGGTGAGCAGACAAACCATCGGGCTGATCGAGAAAGGGACCTACAACCCCAGCCTGCGATTGTGCATCGCCATCGCCAGGGCCCTGGACAAGACGCTCGACCAGCTTTTCATGGAGGACGGGCAGAATGAGTAGGCCAAGGTTCAACCTGGATGAACGCAAAACCCGCACGCTGCGTCAGATATCCAGCGTCCTGTACGTCATCACCCTGTATGCGCTGATCGGACTGCAGCTGTACCGGCAGTTTGTGCTCAAGCAGCCCAGGCAAGAGTGGAACGACCTGGCCCTGCTGATCGCGTTCAACGTGATCGCGTGGCTTGGCGCCTTGCTGTACCTGGGCGGGGATATCCATCCCGGGCAGGTGCGGCTGCGCCCGGTGCTGATCGGTTTCGCCGGCTTTGTCGTGATCGGATCGGCCTTCACCTTCTTCAAGTACGCAGTGCTGCTGGGCCAGGCCCTCAGCCTGCCGCAGATGCTGGACATATTCCTGACGGTGGTGACGATCAGCGCGCTGCTGGCGGCGCTGCTGGGGCTCGTGGCCTACCTGGGCTACCGCAGGATGGAGAAACGCATTCAGTAGGCCGCCGGAGCGCAAGCGCCCGGGGCTGTGCATGCCCTGCGTTTCCGCAGCGCCGGCCGTTGCGCTTCATGCCGCCGGCAGGATGTGCCGAAAGGAGTCTGGCGAAGATGACCCAGCGCAAGATCCCGATGCAGCACGACAAGAAGATCGCCCTGGTGGCGCACGACAACAAGAAGCGCGATCTGATCGAGTGGGCCAAGTTCAACCGCGACCTGCTGGCCCACCATGAGGTCTACGCCACCGGCACCACCGGCAGCATCCTGGAGCGCGAGCTCGGGTTCCAGATCCACCACCTGCAAAGCGGCCCGCTGGGCGGGGATCAGCAGGTGGGCGCGAAGATCGTGGCGGACGAGATCGATTTCCTGATCTTCTTCTGGGATCCCCTGGAGCCGATGCCGCACGATCCGGATGTGAAGGCGCTGCTGCGCATGGCCGTGGTGTGGAACATCCCGATCGCCTGCAACCGGGCGACGGCCGACTTCATGATCTCATCGCCCCTGATGGATGGCCAGTACGACCGCCTGATCCCGGACTATGAGGCCTACCGCACGCGGCGCATCCCCTGGGGCGAAACCTCGGCCGAGGCCGGCCCGCCCGCGGCGGAGGCACCCTTGGACTGAGAGCGCCCGGCGGGGGACGGAGGGGGAAAGCGAACGCCCCCTCCTACCTCCCCCAAATCCAGGACAAGGACGGCTGCACGGAAACGCGCGCGTCCTGGATTTGGGAGCGAGCCACGCGGCAGGCGTGGTTGGCTGGCGGCCGGGGCTCAGAGGGGGCGAGGACAGAGCAAGCGCTTACCGCTGCGTGCTGCTTGCGGCACGGCGACCGGGCGAAAGCCGGCTAGAAGAACCTTTCCAGCAGCCTGGTGATCAGCCACAGGACTATGGGGAGCAGCAAAGCCGAGGCAAAGCCGCCGATGGCAGCCGGATCCCACGGCCAGGTGGAGACCCTGCGGTAGAGTTCGCGCTCGCGGACCAGGGACTCCAGCCCGGCATCCACTTCTTTCATGTCCTTCAGGTCCCGGCTGCTGACCTTGGAATGCAGGAGCTCGCGCGCCATGCGCAGGTGACGGCTGGTCTCCTCGAGCGCCCGGCGTTTCTCCTCGTCCAGCCGGCCCCGCAGGCCCATGATCGGCAGGGAAAAGATGGCCGCGGCCAGCGTCACGGTCAACCCGTACCAGAACAGGTCCACGGCGGTCAGGGCTTTGAACGGATCGTAAAGATAGGCCAGCACAAGCAGCAGCACCAGGCCCGTGGCCGTGCGGGACGTAAGCAGGGAAAACCCGTGAGCCGGCTCCAGATTGAGCAGGTCAATGTTGACGGCCTGCCGCTGCAGCACACCCACGATGCGCAGCTGCCGGAAACTCCTGAGCAACACGCACAAGAAGGTGGACACCAGGAAGGTGGTGATGATCAGGTCGAAGACGGACGGGAGGGCGGTGTTGGTGACGAGCCCGCCGTAGTACGCATCGCCCCCCAGG
>DATIPW010000119.1:0-7079 GCA_035471605.1 Anaerolineales bacterium
TTGGTAATGGTGGGCGGTGGGGGTTTGGGTGCCTGGCGCAGCTCAAAGCGATAGGCCAACTGCCCGAAGTGCAGGACGTCGCCGTGTCGCAGCAGCCGGGCTTCTTGCCCGACCGGCTCAAAGTTCACCCAAGTGCCCCCAATCGTGCCTGCATCGGCCACGAAGAAATCACCGGTTTCGGTCTGCGTGATGCGCGCGTGCTGAGCATCCAGCGAGGGATCGTCCAGGACGTGGCTGGCCTGTTTCGGATCCGTACCGAAGGTCACCTCGTGTGCTACGAGGGGAATCGGGTCGCCTGAAGCCGGTTTGAACGTCTCTCCGGGGGCCGCCAGCGGATCTGGTATGAGAGGCCGGAGGAAAGCAGCCGCCTCATCGGTCCGCTGGCCCTTGCGCGCCCGGATGGTGCCTGCGCTGCGGGGCTTGCCGCGCTTGTCGCGCGGCACCGTCGATATCTCGACGCCGGCGGTCACGGCCTGTGTCAAAGGATCTGCCTGCGCCTGGCGATCTCGGCGCAGCCTGGCGAAGATCGTCCGCAGCCGACCCAGGAAAAGCATCAGCAACAAGACCATGCCGGCGAAGGCGATGGCCGCGATGATGATGCTCTCGCGAAAGCGGCCGAAGAAGGCTGCCACCCCGTGGGGAGGCTGGATCACCGTCACGGTCACAGGGACCTCGATGCTGGTGCGACTCAATCCCAGTGAGTCAACGACCTCCGCCGCCAGTTTGTGGTCACCGGTCTCCTTGTACCCCGTCAGGTCCCAGATGAGGGCGTTGAACGGCTCTGTCGTGTTCTCATAGGCAACCTGGCCGTCCACGTAGAGAGTGGTGCGTACCAGCGACCGCGGGTGGCCATCCGGGAACTCCACAATGAGCTCCAGGGGCTGGACCACAGGCTGCAACAGCTCGGCACTGTATGGGTCTTCCTCGGGTGGGCTGCGCAGGATCTGAAGCGGCGGGGCTACGAAAATGGGGTTCGGCGGCTGCAGATCGATCGTGAACTTCTGGTCCGTCGACCGCAGCGATCCCGCCTGCCCGACGACCTCCACGCTCACCGTGTGTTCCCCCCCGGTCTTGCTGGCAGATTGATACGTCAGCCCATACAGGCGTCGCAGCGGTGCGAAGTACGATTCGGGGTCCGGGAAAGGTTGAAGCTCCGTGGCCGCAAAATAGGCGCCGCCGGTCTCGGCCGCCAGCTTGGTGAAGGCGACCGCGCTGGGTGAGGCAGCGTAGAGCTCGGTGTCGATGAACCATACGAAGACGCGGACACCGTTCTGAATGGCGCGCTGGGTCAGTGGTGCCAACAGGGCTTCGATGTCGGGCTCCTCCGAGTGGGGGGTGATGAAGAACACGCCGCGCTTCATGCCGACGCGCGGCGCCTGAACGGCCACGGTGTCGATGGCAATTTGAAGCGTCTGCAGGTTTGGCGTAGTCTCGCGGAAGTCCGGACGGAAGGCCTGCAGGCTCACTAGCCAGTCCCTGGCGCCCGCATGCGAAATGATGGGCCCCGAGAGCGTGACCAGGCTCATGTCATCCGGCGTATCCGGGGGAAGGGCTTGTGCCCAGCTACCGAGTGCGGTGACGATCTGCTCGAAACGCTCGGTACCGAGTTTGTCGCGCGTGCCCAGCGCCGGCCCGGGATTGATCGCCACAACCAGCTGCATCGGGACCACCATCTCCGTCAGCGACTCGACCGGCAACCGTTGGCCATCCTCGAGCACCGTGACTTGGTCTGGCAGCAGCCCGCTTACAAAGCGCCCGGAGGCATCAAACACATCCATGAAACTCGAGACGGACGGGAAAGCCGAGGCATCCGCGCCGTACAGAATGGCTTGCGCCTGCGTTTGAGCGCTCGCGCTCGACAACAAGAAGTTGTCCAGCACCGGAAGTGCTGGACAACTGGCCGCCAAGCTCCCCTGGAGGAGCAGGGCGAAAAGGATGATCGGGGTGAAGACCCTACGCATTCGCCGGCGGTGATGGGGGCAGGGCCGTGGCTGCGCTGGGCTTGGTCAATCGCAGGAACGTCAGGGCCCAGACGGAACCCACGTAGCCGGTCAGGATCCCCTGGGCCACCACCAGGATGGGCAGATACAGGACGAAGCACAGGCCGCTGACGAGCAGGGCAGCCGTGGGCAGGTTTCCACCGGAGGTGGCGAACCCGATCGCTGCCGGCACCACGACCACGAGCATGGGCAACGCGATCGCGATCCCTACCGTGACACCGATCACGGCCGTGATCAGCCACATGATCAGGATGGGACCAATATTCCGTCTCACCACTTCCCACCCGCGACGCAGGCCATCCAGGATCTTTAGATCCTCGATCACCATGGCCGCGTTGGCCTGCTGCACCACGATGCTGGCGGCCCAAAGAAGCGGAACCAGTATGCACAACAAGGGGATTATGCAAAGGAAACCGACGCCGCGGGTTAGCGCGCCAAACAGGGCCAGAGGCATGAAGAGGATCAGGACGGCCAACCCGATCAAGAAGCTGAGCAGGAAAACGCGCCAGAAGTACCGCCGGCTTTCGCGGAAGAGATCGCCAAAGCGCAAGGTCTCAGCGCCGGCATCCGCCTGGACGGTTCCCCGGATCAGGCCGATCTTGCCGATGGTGCCGAGGAAGATGGCCACCACGGCCACCAGCAGCAGGGCCAAGATGGCCAGTACCACGATCCACGGGTGATCCCCGATCCATTGTCCGGCCTGCCGGAACGCGCGCTCGAACTCTGAGGTTCCGCCGGGCCCGAACGGCCGATTCTCCTGCCAACTCGCGCCGCTACCCCCGCCCCCTCCACCGCTTCCGCATCCCGCCAGGATGCCGAAGATCCACAACACCTTGTGTTTCCAGATGATGCGCCATGCCTTGCCAAGCACTTCGCCGAAGTCCATGTGGCTCCTTCCAGCGCCTGCTCCTACTCAATTATCGCGGGCGGCTTGCTCCCAGTATCATACACGACGCGATTGATTCCGTCCACTTTGCTGCCAATTCTGCCGCTGCGCGCGCCGGAAGGGCATGCGGCAGGCGCGATCCTTGAGATCTCTGATCCACCACCTTGTTGCCGCAGCGCAGCTACCGTGTGGCCAAGGGCTGCCGGGGCACGCCTGGCCTTGCCGGCCCGATCCGTGCTGTGGTTCAGGCATGTTTCCCTCCCGGGGTGCCTGGACGTCATATCGATTCTACAATAGTCGCGAGGCACCGGCCCCATGGACGACCGGCTGCTGAGCCCGCAGGGTGTCGTGTGTTAGAATTTCTTGATGGCTGAAGTCACCAGGATGAGGCTGGCCTCCAATTCGCCTCGTCGCAGGGAGTTGATGACGCTGGGGAACTGGGTCGTGAGCAGTTGGGTCCCGCAGGTGGACGAAACCAGATCAGCCGGCGAAGCGCCGGCTGATTATGTGGTGAGGCTGGCTGCGACAAAGGCGCGTGCCGCGTTGGCGGATTCGTCGGCGGAAACCCTGATCGTGGCCGCTGACACGGCGGTGGTGGACGGGGAGGCCGTGCTCGGCAAGCCCATTGATGCTGCCGACGCCCAACGGATGCTGAAGCAGCTGCGGGGACGGGCGCACCGGGTCTACACGGGACTGGCGGTCTTGAGCCCTGCCTCGCGGCAGATGGAGACGGACGTGTGCGTCACGGATGTCCCCATGCGCGACTACCAGGACCGCGAGATTCGCGACTATGTGGCCAGCGGTGATCCCCTGGACAAGGCCGGCGCCTACGGGATCCAGCACCGAGACTTCCGGCCCGTGGTTGATTTGAGGGGTTGCTTTGCGTCGGTGATGGGACTTCCCCTTTGTCACCTCCTGCGCCTTCTGGCACGCCTTCCCGTTGCGCCGCAGCCCGAGTTGCCGAGCCGCTGCCAGAGGCACCTGAACTACGACTGCCCCGTCTCAGACGCCATACTGCGCGGTGAGCCGGTCGGATAGCAGAAAGAAGGAATGAAAGAACTGCGCTGGATCCACCTGCCCCTGGCTCTGTTCTTGCTGGCCGCGTGTTCCTCGGGCCCCGAGGGCGGACCCGTGATCTCCATTTTCCGCCCCACGCCCACCCTTCCGGCGCCCAGTGTCAGCGTCACGTCGGTTCCGGATGCACAGGCTGCCATGACGCGCTTCCTGGAATCGCTGAAGAACAACGACCTGACGGCCATGTATGCCATGCTCTCGAGCGGGACCCAGGCAGCCATTCCTCAGGATGTCTTCCTGGCGAAGTACACCGATGCCCTGAACACGATGGGCGCGGCAACGCTCGACTACCAGGTCTTGAGCCAGCTGCTCAGTCCCACGGCGGCGCAGGTGGGATTCAAGATCATCTATCACACTGCCCTCATCGGCGATCTTGAGCGTGAGTTGGTCGCGAATCTTGAGCTGGAGCAAGGTCAATGGCGGCTGCAATGGAACGAGGGCCTGATCCTGCCGGAGTTGGGGGGTGGCAACGTCCTCAAGATGGACTACCGCATCCCCAGTCGCGGAGACATCTATGACCGCAACGGGCAGCCAGTGGTGGTGCAGAGCGATGCTTACGCGCTTGGCATAAAGCCAGGGGACCTGGACCCCAACTCTTCCGGGGGACTGGTGGCGGCCCTAGCCCGGCTCTGCCAACGCACAACCGAATCGATCGAGGAGGCCTACGCCTCGGCCGCTCCGGAATGGTATGTACCGATGTGCGAGGCCTCGGTCGAGGAAGCGCGGGCAATACTCAACCTGAACAGCGCCGGCCTGGTTGTGACACCCTACCGCGCCCGGTTCTACTTGGATCAGGGGATCTCGCCTCAGGTAGTGGGTTATTCGTCCCTCATCCAGAAAGAAGATCTGGATGAATATCGCCGACGAGGCTACCGGGGCGATGAGAAGGTTGGCCAATCCGGGATTGAGAAGTCCATGGAGCCATATCTCTCCGGGGAGCACGGCGGCTCGCTGTACGTCGTCGATCCCAACGGGCAGATCGTGACGCGCCTGGGGGCTAGAGATCCGCAGCCCGCAGCCTCCGTGTACTTGACGATCGACGAGAATCTCCAGCACTACGGGCAACTTGCTTTTGGGGACTTCAACGGAGCGGCCGTGGTGCTTGAGATGAACACGGGCCGCGTGCTGGCCATGGTCTCGTCTCCGAGATACGATCAAAACCTGTTTGAGGCCGAAAACTTCAACAGCGGACCGCTGCTGCCTGAGATGCTGAATGACCCGGAGCAGCCCCTGGTCAACCGGGCAGCCCAGGGTGTCTACCCGCTGGGATCGGCCTTCAAGCCGATCACCATGGCGGCCGGGCTCGAAAGCGGCCTGTACCTGCCGATTACGACTTACGACTGCCAGTACGACTTCACCGAGCTGCAGCAATATGGCGGACCGGTCCTCAACGATTGGACCTGGGAACATTGCCAGGACCGCGTGCGTGCCGGCAATTTCTGCGACACCACCGACAGTGTGCCGTCTGGACTGGTGACACTGCAGGAGGGGCTGATGCGATCCTGCAACCCCTTCTTCTGGCACATCGGGCTCGACCTGTTCAATAACGATCGCGCCGGCGACATAGCAGAGATGGCGCGGGCCTTTGGCCTGGGCAGCGCCACCGGGATCGCTGACATCGCGGAGGCCACCGGCAATGTCTCCGTGCCGGCGCAGCCTGTCGACGCCACCAATCAGGCAATCGGCCAAGGCGATCTGCAGGTGACTCCGCTGCAGGCGGCGCGGTTCGTGGCTGCCATCGGCAACGGCGGGACGCTATACCGGCCGCAGGTAATTGAGAAGATCCAGCCCGTGACTGGACCGGCTTTGAGGGAGTTCAAGCCCGATCCGGCGGCCACCCTGCCAGTACGACCGGATAACCTGACTGCGATCCAGGAAGCCATGTCGATGGTCATCAATAATCCGCGCGGCACGGCCAACTTCCGACTTCGCGGGCTGCAATTCCAGAGTGCTGGAAAGACCGGCACGGCGCAGTCCGGCTCGGGAGAACCGCACGCCTGGTTCATCGGTTACACCCAGGTTGAGGCGGACACCGGCCTGCCGGATATCGCGCTGGCGGTGATCGTGGAGAACATTGGAGAAGGCTCGGACTATGCCGCTCCCATATTTCGGGCGTTGGTCGAGACCTACTACTATGGATCCTGGCAGGCCCGCCCCTGGTACGCATCGGACTTCGGCCAGCCCACATACACACCCACGCAATTCGGTGGCAATCCAGCGCCACGCCCATAGCCCAGCTGCAAATGGCTCACCCGGCATCGCGGCGCCCAACGCCCAGCCCGCGAAGGATTTTCCAGAATGCCGGGTAGTTCAGCCCGCTCGGGCTTGATTATCCAGGCCCAGTCCGGCTTCTTCACGGTGGATACTCCGCAAGGGGTGGTTGTCTGCCGGCTGCGCGGCCGGCTCAAGCAGGGTCGCGCCCGCGGTGATCTGGCTGCCCTGGGCGACCATGTTCACTTGGAAATCCTGTCCGACGGTTCCGGAATCATCCACCGGGTGGAGGAACGCAGACGGGCAATCGTTCGTCTCGCGCCCCGTGCGCGCGGCGAGTATCGGCAAGTGCTGCTGGCCAACGCCGATCAGGCGGTGTTCGTTTTTGCCTGCGCGCAGCCTGAACCGCGGATGCGCATGCTGGACCGCTTCCTGGTGATCGCCGAAAAGCAGGAGGTGGCTCCACTGATAGTCGCCAACAAGGTCGATCTCGTGTCGCTGTCGCGGGCGCGCCAGCTATTTGCCGCGTATGAGCCGGCCGGCTACGCTGTGCTGTACACCTCTGTGCACAGCCGTGCTGGGCTGGACGACCTGGCGGCGCGCCTGGCTGGCAAGATCAGTGTGTTTGCGGGGCCGAGCGGAGTAGGGAAGTCGAGCCTGCTGAGGGCGCTCCGGCCCGGGCTGAACCTTGATGTTCAGGACATCGGTGCAGCCAACAAGGGCAAGCACACCACGGTGGTGCGACGATTGATTCCCTTGGGCGACGGCAGCACCTACGTGGCGGACACACCGGGCTGGAAGTCGCTGGCGCTCTGGGATACGCAGCCAGAGGAACTGGACGCGTATTTCCCGGAGATCCGGCCTCTCGTGGGCCAGTGCCGCTTCAGCGATTGCAGCCATGTCGAGGA
>DATIPW010000120.1:0-11113 GCA_035471605.1 Anaerolineales bacterium
ACCCCACGGTATAATCGCCCCCGCCATCCACATGACAAAGTTCTTGATCGCCGGGCTCGGTTCGATAGGGCGGCGGCATCTGCGCAATCTCCGGCAATTGGGGGAGCATGACGTCGTGTTGTTGCGATCCCACCGCAGCACTCTCCCCGAAGAGGAGTTGGCTGGCCATCCAGTCGAAACCGACCTCTCGACGGCGCTCAGGGTGCACAGGCCGGCGGCGGTGATCGTTGCCAATCCCACGGCCTTGCACCTGGATATCGCCATACCAGCAGCGCAGGCGGGTTGCGCCATCCTGCTTGAGAAGCCGGTTTCGCACTCGCTGGATCGGATTGATGCATTCCAGCAATCGGTATCTCAATCTGGGTCGAGGGTACTCGTTGGCTTTCAGCTTCGATTCCATCCATGCCTGGTGCGCGCACGCGCTCTTATCGAGGCCAGGCGCTTGGGGCGCCTTCTGTCCTCCCGCGTGCATTTTGGTGAATACCTTCCGGCATGGCATCCGTGGGAGGACTATCGCCAGGGATACGCGGCCCGATCTGACTTGGGCGGCGGCGTCTTGCTGACTCAATGCCATTCCCTCGACTATCTGCCCTGGATGATGGGCGCCCCCGATTCGGTCTGGGCGTTCCTGGGCAAGTTGGGCGACCTGGATATTGATGTGGAAGACACAGCCGAGATCGGCTTGCGCTTTGAGAACGGATCGTTCGGCAGCTTCCACCTGGACTTTTCTCAGCAGCCCCCTTCGCATCGTATCGAGGTGAGCGGCACCCAGGGCAGTCTCGTGTGCGATCTCTTGAAGGGCACCCTGCAATACTACGACCCGGTCAGCATGGAAACGGAGACGTACAGCACGCCCCAGGGCTGGGAACGCAACAACATGTTTCTCGATGAAATGGCGCACTTCCTCTCGGTGGTACGGGGAGATGCGAGCCCTGCCTGCACGCTCGAAGACGGTGTCCGCGTGATGCGTCTCATCGCCGCCGCTCAGGCATCCAATAGCTCAGGGCGGTTGATCAGCCTGAAAGCGTAACCCTGTCCCAAATGATGTTTGGCGATCCTTCACGCAGGTAGACTTTAACCCGCGGCGCAATCACCCCCATCACGTAGTCGGAGAGGTAGGGAGCCGCTTCCTCAGCTGTTCCGGGCCAGATCGAAACGATCACGTCCGGCTTGAGTGTCCCGAAAGTCCGGGAGTAGTCCCACTTCATATGACCGGGGCGCATGTCGGGTACATCCTCAATGCTCATCGGCGTCCTCACCGGTCCGTGTGCGACCACGGCATCGGTTTTCCCCAAGATATCCAACACGCGATTGTCTGGCAGCATGTAGGGAATGGTTCCGGCGCCCAGCACCGCAATCGTCGCCTGTGATGTCGTGGTATTCCGTAGCGCCAGGGCAGTGACCAGATTGGAGTCGCTGCCTGCTACGTAGTCGGGGCGGCGCGCCAGAGACCAGCGCTCAATCGACTTCCAATCACCCATAAGCAGATTCAGGTTCAGCAGGGCAAGTAAGAAACAGCCCAGCCACACCAGGCGCGAGCCGCCCCGGGTCCATGGGGACGAGCCGGCAAGTAGCACCCCGCGCTGGCGCAATTCCTCCGCCGCTGCGCCCAGAAGTGCAAAGAGCAGGGGGACAACGATGCAGATGAAGCGATTCGCGCCTCCATGATGCTCCCAAGCGTCCCCGCCCACGTAGACACTGTACACCAGCTGTCCGCCAATGATGGCAAGCAGCAAGACCACCTTCCAGTCACGCCGGGCGAAAAGCAGCGTCAGCGGCAGGAAGAACAAGATCCAATTCGAATAGTAGATGAACCAAACCAGGGCATACAGCCCCCGCAGGATTCGCAGCGCGAACGGCCACCCCTCCAGCTTCAGGTAGTAGGTGTTCGGAAGCCATTGCCCATAGTAGAGATACGATCCCAGACCCTGCCCTCCCAGAAAGAGGACAAGCAGACCGACCCCCCAAGCCAGATTTCGGCCGCGCTGCTTCTTCTGGATCACCAGCATTGCCGCCAGAACGATTGCGTACGGGACGGCTGCGTCGAAGCGCAGCAACGTGCCCACCCCAAGTAGCACGTACAGCCAGGGTGTGAAGCGCTCAGACCCGTTCTTCAAGATCAGCCACGCCGCCACCGACACGATCAGGGCCAGTGCGCTCACCTCCATGCCCAGAAGGGCAAAGGAATCCAATGGCGCATAGAAGGCTGTCAAGGCGACTGCCGCAAGCATTGCCAGCAGGTCGCCCGTGAACTGCTCAACAATTCCGCGAACGAAGTACAGTGTGGCTGCTACCAGGATCGTGCCGGTGACCTGGACTGCCAGCGCTACTTGGGCCGGCGCAATGGGGAGCAGGTGCAGTACCCCCATGTAGAATACCCACAGGGGATTCGTGAAACCCTGAACCCGTTCGCCGACGTTCCAGACCAGGCCATTCCCATGGGCAAGATTGTAGGCGTACCGCATGGAGACCATGGCGTCGTCGAAGAGCACGTAGTATCGTGCCCCTTCAATGTCGAAGCTGGTGGCCTGTATGTACCGCCAAGCATAGTAGAGAAAACCTGCCACCAACGCCACGAACAGCAGATTCCGTAGCTGCCAAAGCTTCATGGAGGCGCATTATAACAGCCGCCTTCTGAAGTGCCGATCCGACAGATGGAGGACGGCAGCAGCTGCACGCCAGGGCTAAAATTCACCTCCTGAATTTTGAAGTATAATCGCGCTCGCGTCGCGCTACGATGGCATGCCGGGCCTGGTCTGGATCGGAGGATGCCCGCGGCAGACGCCGCCGGTCGCGCGAATCACATTCAAGGGAGCAACGCATGGCAAAAGCGAAACTGCTGGCACCGTATGGGGGAACGTTAGTTGATCTGGTCTTGACCGGAGAAGACCGGGAGCGGCTGCTACGACGGGCCCCACAGCTGCCATCCATAAAAATCAGCACGCGGAACCTCTGCGACCTGGAACTGATGGCCACGGGGGCCTTCTCCCCGTTGGACCGCTTCATGAGCAAGGCCGACTACGAACGGGTGCTCCACGAAATGCGCCTGGCAGACGGTGTCCTCTTCCCGCTACCCATCACCCTCACTGCGGACCCTGCCGAACTGCCTACCGTTGGCGAGGAACTCGTGCTCCGCAATGCCAACAACGAGGTAATGGCCGTCATGCGGCTGGATGAGGTCTACCACTGGGATGCTACCACCGAGGGCGCCCTGGCCTACGGCACGACTGACGCCCGGCATCCCATGATTTCGGAGATGGCTCGCTGGAACAAGGTGTGCATCAGCGGACCGCTGCAAGTCGTCAATCTTCCCAAGTACCACGACTTCGTAGAGCTGCGCCGGAGCCCAGCCCAGGTGCGCGCCCTGCTGGAGGGCATGGGCCATGGAAATGTGGTGGCCTTCCAGACCCGCAACCCCCTGCATCGCATTCACGAAGAACTGACCAAGCGCGCCGCGGAGCAGGTGGGGGGTTCGCTGATCATCCACCCCGTTGTAGGCATGACTAAGCCGGGCGACGTCGACCACTACACCCGCGTCCGCATCTACAAGGCGTTGGTCGACAACTACTATGACAAGCAGAGCACCGTGCTGAGCCTTCTGCCGCTGGCCATGCGCATGGCGGGTCCCAAGGAAGCGCTCATGCATGCTGTCATCCGCAGGAACCACGGCGCCAATCACTTCATAGTGGGACGAGATCACGCCGGGCCCGGCAAGGACTCCGCCGGCAAGCCATTCTACGGCCCCTATGATGCCCAGGAGACCATGCAGCAGTTCGAAAAGGAGATCGGCGTCAAGATGATCCCCTTTGAGGAACTGGTCTATCTTCCTGACGAGAACAGGTACGTGGAGGAGCGTGATGTGCCGGCCGGGGCCAGGACCCTCAGCATCTCTGGAACACAGGTCCGTGACGAGTTCTTGGCCCAGGGCAGGTTGCTTCCCGAATGGTTTACCCGTCCTGAGACCGCTGAGATTCTCCGCGAGATGTATCCACCCAGGCACGATCAGGGCTTCTGCGTCTGGTTCACGGGCCTTAGCGGATCAGGAAAGTCCGCAACCACCCAGGTGCTCACCTCGCTCCTGCTGGAACGGGGACGCCAGGTGACCATCCTGGATGGCGATGTGGTGCGCACGCACCTATCGAAGGGTCTGGGTTTCAGCAAGGAAGACCGGGATACCAACATCTTGCGTATTGGCTTCGTGGCCAGCGAGATTGTTCGCGCCGGCGGCGCAGTGATCTGCGCCGCCATCAGCCCGTACCGCGCCGCGCGCAACCAGGCCCGCGGCATGGTAGGAGAGAACTTCGTCATGGCCTATATGGACACGCCGGTCGAGGTCTGCGAACAGCGGGATGTCAAGGGCCTGTATGTCAAGGCGCGTCAGGCGATGGCCGAGGGACACCCCATGGGTTTCACGGGCGTGGATGATCCGTATGAGCCCCCGGTCGATCCGGAAATCTCGCTCCAGGGCTTCGGCGCCACCCCTGAAGAGAACGCCCGCAAGATCATAGAGCATCTGAATTCACAAGGCTTCCTCAGAAACCGTTGATTGGCTGGCGAGGGTGAGTCTCGGGGCTCACCCCGGCCGGCACCGCCATGGTAATTCGGCTCAGCGCTCGGTTCATTTCCATCGTACTGCTCGCCTTGCTGGCGATTCTGGCAATGTCCCTGGTTCTGCGCGCCACGCCCGGCGGCCTGACCCTCTCCGACGACTCAATTGCCTATGTAGCCGGCGCCCGCAGTATGCTGGCCGGGCATGGCTATCGCGAGGCTTGGCTTGCCAGCAACGGCCCGGTTACCCACTTCCCGCCGGCCTATCCGGCGACCCTTGCCTTCCTGGGCTGGTTTGGGCTTGATCCGCTCCGCGGGGCGCGGCTGCTGGCCGCCCTGCTCTTCGGTCTGAGCTCGGCCTTGCTGGCTGTACTGGGTTGGCGCATGACCCGCTGGCTTCCCGCAGGCCTGATGCTCCAGGCCTTGTTTGTGGCGAACAGTTCGCTCTTGCACCTGCATGTCTCAGCCCTGAGTGAGCCGCTCTTCATCTTCCTGAGTTTGCTCGCGTTTTGGACGTTCGATCTCTATCATGAACGCGACGCCCACTGGCTTTGGATGATTGCCTGCGGATCGATTGTGGGCATGGCCTATCTCACGCGCTATGCCGGTCTTGCGCTTGCGGCGACCATTGTGCTGGCGCTGCTCGCCGTGCCGCACGGCGGGAGCCGGCGCTGGGTGGCTCTGGGCACGTTTGCCGCCAGCCTGCTGCCGTGGGTGGCCGGCTGGGCAATGCGCAACGCGTGGGTGGGCGGAACGGCCACCAATCGAATCCTGGTTTGGCACCCGATTTCACAAAGCGACCTGGATACTGGTCTGCGAACATTCTCTGCCTTTCTCATGCCTGTTGAAGTCTGGCGCCAGGCCATCAGCCGTGTCCCAGGGCTCGTACCCGGCATCTTGACGCTGATTTTCGTCACCGTCGCCATCTGGATGGTGTCCCGCATACGGACGCTGCGCGCATCCGAAAATCCGTCTCGCGAGCCGATCCTGTCATGGCTCACTGCTGTGTACGTCTTTGGCTACCTGGCCTCGATCCTGGCGGCCATGTTCCTCTTCGACGCGTCCACCAAATTCAAACTCCGCATACTGGCGCCGCTGTTTGTCAGCCTTCTGATCCTGCTCGTCGCGCTGGGCAGCTGGATGTGGACGCGCCGCCGCCCCCTCGTCAGCATTCTTGCTCTGGCGATCATGGTTCTATCGGGCTACGGGCAAGTCAATGCCCTCGGGGCGCTGGTCAGGGGACCTCAGGGCTACGCATCCTTCAGGTGGTACGATTCCCAGGCTATGGAGTTCCTGCGCGCGCTGCCTGCCGAAGTCATGATCTATACCAACGAGCCGGGAGCTGTCTATCTCTACACCGGAAGGCCCGCTTATGTCCTCCCTGACAGGGTCGATCCCGTCACCGCCGCCGATAGACCGGGCTTTGAGAGCGGCCTCGAATCGTTGCAGCTCGATGTGAGATCCGGGAAGGCTGTCCTGGCCCTTTTCAGCGGGGGGGACACGCCCACCGAGGATGCGGAAGCCCTGAGCGCAGGCCTGCACCTTGTACACAAGTCCGGAGGGGCCGAAGTATTCGGCGCCGTGCCTTGAAGGGAAAGATGGGGATCCTCGACAAGTTCGATCTGAAGGGCAAAGTAGCCGTAGTCACCGGGGGTGGGGGACTGCTTGGAAGCGAGTTCTGCAAGAGCCTTTGCGAGGCCGGCGCGTCCGTAGCAGTTCTTGATCTCGACGAAGCTGCGGCCTGCCGAATATCGGATGGCCTCGCGCCCTTGGGCCGGACTGCCATGCCGCTGTTCTGCGATCTTCGAGATCCCGAATCAGTCCGCCGCGCTGTTCAGTCTGTTCACTCGGCCTTCGGGCGGATAGATATCCTGGTCAACTCCGCTGCCCTGGATCCGAAATTCGACCCCGCGGCCTTCGGGAAAGGAATCCCGCCGGGCAGCTTTGAGGACTTCCCCCTCGAGCAATGGAACGCCGCGCTGCAAGTCAATCTCACCGGAACGTTCCTGATGACCCAGGCATGCGTCAAGCCCATGCTGGACCAGCACGGCCGTGGCAGTATCATCAATATTTGTTCGACCTACGGCTTGAACGGCCCTGATCAACGGTTGTACGTCAAGGATGGCGCCCGTGTGGCCTTCAAGCCCGTGTACTACACCGTCACCAAGGCCGGCGTGCTCGGGTTCACCAGGTATCTCGCGGCCTACTACGCCGGCACCGAGATCCGCGTCAATGCGTTGACTCCCGGTGGAGTCTTCAACAACCATGAGGAGTACTTCGTGCGCAACTACTCATCGCGCACAATCCTGGGCCGCATGGCGCGGGCGGATGAAATGGGCGGCGCCCTGCTCTTCCTGGCCTCGGACGCCTCGTCCTACATGACCGGCGCCAATCTCGTCGTCGACGGCGGATGGACAGCCTGGTGATGGTCGCCGCACCTGACGCACGGGCAGTCCGAATCCTGCGCCAATGACCGAGGTGCTTGCTCTTATCCCGGCGCGCGGCGGCTCAAAGGGCATCCCGCGCAAGAACATACGCCGCTTCGCTGGCCATCCGCTATTGGCCTACTCCATTGCGGCCGGACGCCAGGCCGAGGCCGTCGGTCGGGTGATCGTCTCCACGGATGCCGCGGAGATTGCGGCAGTGGCGCGGGAGTACGGGGCGGAAGTCCCTTTCTTGCGCCCGCCTGAGCTCGCAGCGGATGAGACAACCGACCTGCCCGTCTTCCAGCACGCCTTGACTTGGCTGGAGCAGAACGAGGGGTACCGGCCAGACATCGTGATTCAGCTCCGGCCCACTTCGCCGATCCGCCCTCCGGACTTGGTCGACCGGGCCGTGCGCCAGCTCTTGGCGCATCCGGACGCGGACAGCGTTCGGGGTGTCGTCCCCGCAGCGCAGAATCCCCACAAGATGTGGTATCTGGACGGTGTCGATCGGCCCATGGCGCCGCTGCTCAGTGTCCGGGGCATGGACGAACCCTACAACGCCCCGAGGCAGGAGCTGCCTCCGGTCTATTGGCAAACCGGCCACGTGGATGCGGTTCGCACAAGCACTATCCTGGGGAAGGCCTCCATGTCGGGCGATAGGATCTACCCGCTGCTGATCGAGACGCCCTACTCCATCGATATCGACAACTTGGCGGACTGGGCCCGCTATGAAAGCCTTGTCTATTCCGCTGGCCTGGACATCGTCTCGCCGGGTGCCCGCCGCCGCCCCATGCCCGAGCGTATCGACCTGCTCGTGACGGACTTCGACGGAGTGATTACCGACAACCGCGTCTGGACCGACGAGACGGGCAGGGAGGCGGTGGTCGCCTCACGCAGTGACAGCATGCACATTCGCGAGTTGCGCGAGCACGGCATTGAAGTTGTGATCCTGTCCTCCGAGCCGAATCCCGTCGTCAAGGCCCGGGCAGCCAAGATGGGGGACGTGGAGGCCGTCCACGGCATCGACATCCGCCGCAAGGGGTCGGCCTTTAAGGAATTGCTGGCACGCAAGCACGTGGATGCAGCCAATGTGGCGTACATCGGCAACGACCTCAATGATTTGCCCTGCTTTGAATTGGCGGGTTGGTCCGTGGCTGTAGCCGACGCGTATCCGGAGGTGTTGCGTAGGGCGGACTTCGTCCTCACGCGACGCGGCGGGCACGGAGCTCTGCGTGAAGTGTGTGGCATGATACTGGAAAGACTGCGCCGCAGCGCGGCTGCCCCGGAGGAGACCTGAAAATGGCGCGCCAAGTCAAGCTGGGGGATCGGATCGTAGGCGATTCGCAACCCGCGTACATAATCGCCGAAGTCGGCATCAATCACAACGGCGACGTCGAAATCGCCAAGCGCATCATTGACGCGGCTGTCCATGCCGGGGCCGACGCGGTCAAGTTCCAAAAGCGCGCACCCGCGGTTTCAACCCCGCCTGAGCAGCAGCAGCAGATGCGCGAAACACCCTGGGGATACATCTCCTATCTGGAATACCGCCACAAGGTGGAATTCGGCTTGGATCAATACCGTGAGATCGACCGCTACTGTCGGCAGCACGGCATCAGCTGGATGGTCTCAGTCTGGGATGAGCCCTCGGTCGACTTCATGCAGCAATTTGAGACGCCTGCCTACAAAGTACCCTCAGCGTCGCTCACCGACCACGCCCTGATCAAGCACGTCCGCAGGACCGGCAGGCCGGTCATCCTCTCTACTGGCATGTCTACCATGCAGCAGATCCACAAGGCCGTGGACGCCTCCGGCACGCAAGATCTGATCATCATGCACTGCACCAGCACCTATCCCTGCGAGCCCGAGGAATTGAATCTTAGGATGGTTCAGACCCTGCATCAGGAATTCCCGGATACTCCCATCGGCTACTCCGGCCACGAGGTCGGCCTCATTCCATCCGCGGTCGCCGTGGCGCTTGGCGCCTGCATGGTAGAGCGCCACCTGACGCTCGATCGGGCAATGTGGGGCAGCGATCAGGCAGCCTCCGTGGAGCCTGGCGGTTTCGAGCGCCTCGTCAAGTACATACGCGTCACGGAGTTGTCCCTGGGGGATGGCCTCAAAAGGGTCTACGACAGCGAAAAGCCCTCCATGAGCCGCCTGCGTCGGGTGACCCGAGACGAATAGCCTGGGCGCGGCGGCCGCTTTCCCCATCCCGAGCTCAAAATGACTTGGATACAGCAGGTTCGCAAACAATCGCGGCCCGCCTTGCGGAGCCTGCAGGCCGTGATCCGCTGGAGGCGCCTCCGCTTTGGGGAGGCGCCTCCGGTGTTTGGCAACGCCAAACCCAAGAGTGGGTCCCACCTGCTGGTACAGGTCTTGGCGGGGCTTGCCCGCGTCGCCCCCTACAGGTATGTGCAGGCCGAACCGATCCGCACGATCGAGAAAAATGGCGCTCGCAGGGCACCGCACGACATCCTGCGCGACTTGCAGCAGCTGCCCGCGGGCGTCATAGGCTGGGGCTACCTGGACCCCACCCCCGAGAACACTTCTTTTCTCTGCCAGCCCGGTCGGGTCAACTACTTCCTCTATCGCGACCCCCGCGACATGCTCGTTTCGCACGTGCACTTTGCCACGGACATGTATGAGGAACACGGAATGCACTCGTTCTACAAATCGCTGCCAGATTTTGGGGCGCGTTTGCAGGTCGCCATCACCGGCATCGACCAGCACGGATCCAGGATGGTGAGCGTCCGACAGCGCTACCAGGGTGTGCTGGACTGGATCGCGCGCCGCGATGTGCTGTGCCTCCGCTATGAAGACTTCTTGGAGCACCGCGCTGCAACGCTCGGGCGCATGCTGGATCAGGTGGAACTCGCCGGCTTTCGCATCCCGTGCCCGCGTCCGCAGGCACTGTCAATCCTGTCTGATTCTATTCAACCCTCCAGGAGCCGGACCTTTCGCTCGGGCAAGGCCGGGGCATGGCGCCAGCACTTCACGGCCCAGCACAAACGCCTGTTCCTGGATGTTGCCGGAGACCTGCTCGTTCAACTGGGATACGAGAAGGATAATGACTGGTAGACGCTGCCATCCCGAATGCGGTCGGCCTTCCATCTGATATGGATCTTCGCCAGTTCTGGGTGCAGAGGCTGTGGCGCGGCGCAGTTCGCCGCCTCAACAACCTTAGGATCGAGGCTGTTGCGCGCCGCGTCGCGGCCCAGGCACCTGCTCCCGCCGGACGCCCCGTGGCTTTCTTCAAGGCGTCCACGGGTATCGATGACCTTTCCTGGAATAGTGCTTTCCATCTCTTGACCTCGTGGGCCTTGCGACTCAGGGGCATACCGGTGGTGTACTTTGCCTGCGATTCCGGCATGAGCCGGTGCGTCTTGGGCACGAGTCGAGCCAACCTCCGGAAACCTCCGCCTTGCCGATCATGCATCTATCAGTCGCGTACGCTCTACGCCGGGATCCCTGTTCTGGGGTCTGACAGGCAGCATATTCCGCAGGCCACGCAAGTCCGTTGGTTTGGCTTCCGACGCGACCCACAGTTGGCTCGGGCGCTCCAGGCTTGTTCTCTGGAGCAGTTGGTCACCTTCGAATGGCCATCGACCGCTGGCGGATTGGGAAAAGAACCCGCGTCCTCAGCGGAGCCGGCATCAGTCTTTTCCATGCAGCTAGATTCCGACCCGATGCCGCTCGGTTCCATGTGCCTGCCATCCTTGCGTTGGATTCTGCGCTGTCACAATCTCGAAGACGATGAGAACACGCGTTTTCTGCTCCGGGAGTACATTCTTTCGGCATGGAGCGTGGCACACGAATTCTCCAGGTTCTTGGATGCTTCCCAGCCTCGGGCCGTGGTCATCTTCAACGGGCAGTTCTTCCCCGAGGCGGTGGCAGGCCACCTCGCGCGGCGTCGCGGCCTGCGCGTCATTACGCATGAGGTGGGCATGCGACCGGCCAGCGCCTTCTTCACGGAGGGCGAGGCCACCGCCTATCCTATCCGTATGCCGGAAGGCTTCGAACTCAGCACAGCGCAAGACGCTCGCTTGGACGCCCACTTGGAACAGCGTTTCCAGGGCCGGTTCTCGATGGCCGGCATCCAGTTCTGGCCCAGCATGCGTCCCTTGGATGAAGCATTCCTC
>DATIPW010000121.1:0-1580 GCA_035471605.1 Anaerolineales bacterium
CGCCGCGAGGTCGCCGGCAAGGTGTCCTGGATGTTCGGCCTGGATCAGGATCTTTCTTCGTTCTACAGGGCCGCGCGCGGCGAACCCAGGCTGCGCAAGGCGCGCCGATACGCCCGGGGGCGTGTGCTGCGCTCGCCGACCTTCTTCGAGGATGTGCTGAAGACCATCCTCACGACCAACACTCTGTGGGCGGCCACCCGGCGCATGAACCTGAATCTGGTCTCAACCTTTGGCAGCCCCGCTTCAAACGGCGCCCGCGCCTTTCCCCGACCTGAACAGATCGCCGCCACCAGCCCCGCCGCGCTGCGCCGCATCGTGCGTGTGGGATATCGCGCCCCGGCCATCCATGAGCTGGGGCGGCGCGTGGCCTCAGGCGAACTGGACGTTGAGGCCTTCAAGTCCTCCGCCTTGCCCACGCCCGAACTGCGCAAGGAGCTGCTCAAGATACGCGGGGTCGGCCCGTACGCGGCCGCCAATCTGCTGATGATCCTCGGCCGCTCCGATTTCATCCCGATTGACACATACGCACTGAAGCTGGTGTCGCAGGAGTGGCATCGCGGCCGCAAGATCACTCCCCGGCACGTGGAGCGGGCCTTCCGCCGCTGGGGCGAGTTCAAGGGGCTGGCATATTGGTTCTGGGATTGGCAGCAGGACGGAGGTTGAAATGCGGCATCGTTTCGAGCATCACCGGCAGCCCCTGGCAAGCCAGCGCGCCTTCCTGCAGCGCGTGCTGCGCTACCTCGGCTTGTCCTTCGGCATCATTGCCGGATCGCTCGCCATCGGCGTCCTCGGATACCACTTCACAGAAGGGCTCCCATGGCTGGATGCGCTCTTGAACGCCTCGATGATCCTGGGCGGCATGGGCCCGGTGGATCCGCTTCACACCGCGGCCGGCAAGTGGTTCGCCTCGTTCTACGCCTTGTTTTCCGGAATGGTCCTGCTGGTGGCGGTCGGCGTGCTCATCGCTCCGGTGGTCCATCGCTTCCTGCATCGGCTGCACCTGGAGATCGAAGAGGGTGATTGATCTGGACCGGAACTCCGGCTGAAGGACATGGCCCCCGGCGCGCAGCTTCGTCAACGGATTCAGCGCGACCTGTCACGCTGGCAGGGGTTCAAGCGGCGCTGCTGCCGGGAACGGGAATCGCAACCAGCATCGATCGGAGAGTGGCAGGAGCAAGGGCGCCCGCCACGGCAACGCCTATCTTCTCTAGCCAGGGATCGACGACACAACCGCGCCGCCGTCCTGAAAGAGCACCTTGAGCAGAGCTGAACTCACACCCCTCCATTTCGTGGATGAGCCGATCGAGGCGATCTTCCGCATACCTCCGGCCCGGGAGAAGCTGCCCCCCTGCCCGGACGGATTTATCTGGCGCGCCAACGCCTATCGCATCCTGGAGAGTGTGGCGGAATGGACGGACTTCTCCCGTAGGGGACGCTTCGCGCGCAATATGCAGCCCGCACACGCCGCCGTGGCGGCGCGGCGCGGCTCGTTGAACGTGGGACGCTTCTTCTTCCGTGTGCGCGTGGATACGGGACAGTGGTTTGATCTGTACTACGACCGGGCTCTGAAGAACGTGGAC
>DATIPW010000122.1:0-11252 GCA_035471605.1 Anaerolineales bacterium
GGAGTTCCCTACATTGCGACTCACCCAGATTTCAACTGCCCCACCGAAGGCGGCTACATGCCCGACGTGGGCGCGATGATTGCCTTCGTCAGGGCCGCCACAGGGAGAGAGCCGGACCTGGTAGTGGGCAAGCCAAATCGAATTATCGTCGAGGCCGCGGCAGCCAAGCTGAATCTTGCGGTCAGCCAGCTAGCCATGATCGGTGACCGGTTGTACACCGACATCGCGCTCGGCCAGACAAGCGGAATCGCCACAATGCTGGTTCTGAGCGGCGAAACCAAGATGGAGGACCTGAGAACCTCCCCCTTTCAGCCGGACTACATCTTCGAGAACCTTGCCGGCGTGGCCGACTGGCTGGAAACCAACGGCTAGCGGGCAGCCCTGCGTCGGAAGATCCTTCGATTGCCTCGGAGACCTCTGCCGCGAACCGAGCGACATCTCGCACAAGCGGTGACCCTTTGAACGACGCGGGCCAGGCCGCAGCAGCAAGCCACCTCATCTCCGCGCCGGCCGCCACATGGCCGCTGTTGGAGCCTGCAGCCCCGCCACGCTAGTCCGCTGAGCGCCCGCCGCCTTTTCGCCCCGCGGGCTGCGGCTTCTTCTCCCACCGCCACCACCAGAACCAGGCACCGCACCAGCCGACCAGAAGGCCCGCGATGCTCGCCAGGACGATCCCCCCGATGCCCGATTCGCTGGCAAATGCAGACCCGCCGGGCAGCCCCACGGCCACGTAGTTGTACGGAAGCAGACCGCCGATAAGCGCGCCGAGAGCCCAGCGAATCCCCCACTCCTGCCCTGCCATGCGCCATCCGGCAAAACCGATCACTGCGCAACCGGCCAGCAGCAGTAGGATCGTGGTCACCCACGCCGAGAAACGCAGGGACCCCACTTGCCTCACAAAATCGTCTTCCGGGGCAGGGGGCACCGTACCGACTGGCCCTGGAGCGGCCTGCGTCAGCTCGGGCACGATGACCGTCACCGCCGCCGGTTGTCCACTACTCCCGACATCAAGCTGCAAGACTTGAGAGATCTTGGCCGGATCGGAAGTCGCATGGATCTCCAGCAGACCTGGTTTTTCAAGTCCGAAGGATGCCCGGGCAATTCCTTGGGTTGTGGGCGCTTCCTGCTGCTGTAGTATGCTGCCGCCCTCCCCGCGCAGCTCCATCGAAAACGTCACCACGGTGCCGTCCGGAACCGCGTGCCCATTGTGGTCGCGAATGACTCCCGTGCGAATCCCGATTGGATCGCCGATTCTGAACAGCGGGATGGGTGTGGCTTCAGGCGTGGTTTGACCTGCAGCGACGCCCGGGCCGGGAAGGTCCAGCGCCAGGGCGATGATCTGCCCCGGATCTGGGGCCATGATCGATGGCAGGTCGTAGCCTAGCCCAGCCACAGACACGGGCGAGGCTCCAACGGGCGTGAACTCTTGGAACAGAAGTCTCGCCGCCACCTCAACGAATGGGGGCTGCTTGCTGTACAGCCCGTAGTACGCCGTGAGTCGAGAGATGTCGGTCGCGTCCAGGTAGGTCGGAGCACCGAAGGCGAACAGGACCACGCGTTTGTCGCGCAGCAAATCCTGTTCGTCGGTCAGGAAGGTGCTGACCAGCGATGCTTGACCTCCCTTGTTGTCGGTCAACAGGAAGATCACCCACGACGCCGCACTGAGATCCTCCTCCAGGTAGGGCGGACTCTCACCTGCCGCGTATTGGCTCGCTGCCTCCAGCGGATACGAAGAAAGTCGAAATGCCGATGTCTGGTTACCTGCCTCGGGCCCATACAGGGAAATGACGGCGCGCTGCAGCGCGTCCATGGCCAGTCCCGGCATTTCTGGACAAGCACTGCACTGGACCGAGCTTTGAGAATCGGTGAAGAAGACGATCCGGTCTCGGGCCTGTGGAGGGCGCTGCAACAGGCCGGAAAGCTCTTGCGCCGTGGGGCTCAGAAGCGTCGCAGATTGATTGGCAACCTGGAAGGCTGCCTGTTCCGCAGACTGTGGGGCCTCGGCGGGCTCAGCCGCCTGCAAGACCGCGGCCAGGTCGAGTCGTCCATACAGCCGGTATTTGGCGGCAAGGATACGTAGCACGGCCGCGTCCACACGCTGGGCAAACCCCGGATCCTCACGGTATTTGGTCACAAAGAAACTTATGATATCCAGAACAGTGGAGTAGTTGTCGGGTTCGTCACTGGCCACGATGTTACCCAGGTACAACAGGTCGTTGCCGGCGACAAAGGCATCCCGCGCAACAGTCCGTGCTGAGAACGCACCGCCCAAAGAGTAGAAGTCTCTGACTGCGTTCGTACCCAGGTTGTCGCTGACTATCAAACCGCCAGCATCCCTCCACGCGGTGAATTCCGGCAGGTCGAGGATCAGCGCAAGGGCTTGTGCATCAAAGCTGACAGGCTTGGTGGTCGCTCGTATATTGCCCTGAAAACCCTGGTATCGAATATGCGAGAGCAGCAGTCCATCTGCCATGGCTGCGGCATCTGCCGGGTCAGCAGTGACTGCAAAGAAGGGTGCCAGCTCAAAGTGCCTCAACTCCTCCAAGCTCTTGCGCACCGTCGCAACCTCTTGCTCCGCCAAGCGATCGGAGCTGCCTCGCCCGGGGAAGTGTTTCGGCACCACCAGCAGTCGATCCTGCGCCCCCTCATGCAGGCCCCTCACGTAGGCACTGCCCATTAGGCTCACCCAGAAGGGATCTCCGCCGAAGACTCCGGCTCCCGGATCATTGGCCGAAGCCGGGCTTGGATCTTCCCAAACGTCCAGCGATGGTCCGAAGTACAGGTTGAACCCCACGCTCTGCATTTCGCGGCCGGTGGCCGCCCCGACCTGCTGGGCCAGCTCTGGACTCCAAGTCGCGCCAATGGCCATGGCGGAAGGCTGCGGCGTCAAGCCGCTGAGAATCTGATCACCGGGCGCGCCATCGCCATCCTGGGTTGTCGCCACGAGCAGCGGAACATACGCTCGAGAGATCGGAGAGTCTGTGGCGGGGTCAGTTGGTGGACGGAGGGAGCTCTCCCACTCGATCTGCTGCAGGTTTCGGATCAGTTCGCGTGCCCCTTGCACGGTATTCGGAGCGGCCACAAAGTTGTCATTCTCCGTGAGCAGCGCCACGCCCCCGACGTGCTCATTCACCACCAAATCGTAGATTGCACCCGCAGGGCTAGTGTCCGTTCCCGTAAAGGAGACCAGGAGAAGTTGCCCAACGCGTTCTTCCGGCGTCATGATCTCGAACAGATCCTGGACTGCCGCCGGGATGCCGGGCTCGGGTGTACTCTGCGCGTGCACTTCGCCCCGCGGCGCCACCCAGATCATGCCCAGAAGGATGAGCGCAAGACAGAACCTGCTCACGGCTCCGCCCCGATACGGTGACGCGCCACAATTTCCTCAAAGACCTGATCCTGGATATTGCCGCCGCTCACGACAATCACTGAGTGGCGCGCCTTGAGCGCACCCTCCAGGGCACTCGCCAGCCCGACCGAAGCCGACCCTTCGATTCGTTCCCCGTAGGACCACCAAGCATATGCGATGGCCCGCTCTATCATCTCTTCGGATACCGTCACAATGTCCGTAGCGAATTCACGCATCATGGGGATGGTAATCGAGTCCTCGTCGATACTGCCGCTCAGACCGTCGGCCAGTGTTTGCCCATCCGCCACTCCCAACTGGGTATGACGATGGAACAGGCTGTGGGTGAATGCCGAGGCGGAGGGCTGCACGCCATATAGGGCGGCCTTCAGGCCAGCGGAGGCAAGCGCCGCGCCGCAACCGGCGATCAGCCCCCCTCCGCCAGTGGGAAAGATCCACGTGGAGATTTCCGTTGGGTGCAGGCCAAACTGCTCCCGCAGTTGCTCCACCGTTTCCAACGCCAGCGTCCCTTGGCCTGCGACGACCTGACCATCATTGTAGGGTGAGATGAAGGTCCGCCGAGTCCGCTGCGCGGATTCTTTGGCGGCGGTCTCAGCTTGTCCGTAGCCCCCGTCGACGAAATGGACGTCCCCGCCCAAACGCCGGATTGCATCCACCTTTTCCGGCACCGCGCGAACTGGGACAAATACCTCGACCTTCGCGCCGGTCAGCCTCGCTGCCAGCGCCACGCCCTGGCCGTGATTGCCCGCGGACGCGGCCACGAGTCCGGCACCTCGTTCCCAGTCTTCCAGCGCCAGCACCTTGTTCAGGGCACCCCGTGCCTTGAACGAGCCTGTGACCTGATGATTCTCCCACTTCAGAAAGAGATCGCGCTGCGCGTCGTAGGTCAGCGGCGTGCGCACCACGTGCGGGTTGATTCGCGTCCTTGCCAGTTCAAACCACTCGCCGGGGATCACAGGCTCCTCCCCAGCGCGCGCAGCGCTGCCTTCGGGTCATCGGTCAGGATGCCGTCCACGTTCCACTCAGCCAGCCGCGCCACCTCGGCCGGATCGTTGACCGTCCAGACGTGCACGCGACGTGCCAACCGGTGCACGCGCTGCACCTGCTGCGGACTGGCATCTGCTAGATGGGGGTGCAGGGCAGCGTAGTCGCCGAAAGTGAATCCGAAAGACCGCGCCCATGCCCCCGCCCAGCCCCGCACCGCCAGCAATCCCAGCGGCAAGTCTGGTAGCAGCCTTGCCGCCGCTTTCAGGCTCGGCGCGTGGACTGATGACAGTAGGACGCGGCTCTGCAGCCCATGCCGTCTGACGATCCCGCATACCTCGCGCACCAGGTCGCGACCCGTGTTCCACTCGGGCTTGAGTTGGACATTGACCAGCGTCAGCTTGCCAAGGGCTTCGAAGACCTCCTCCAGCAGAGGGATACGCTCGCCCCGGAACTGCGCCGAGAAGTGGCTGCCGGCATCCATTTCACGCAGCTCTGCGGCAGTCTTGTCCAATACGCGACCGCTTCCATTGGTGGTCCGGTCCAACGTCGCGTCGTGGATGACAACAACCCGGCCATCCGCTGTGAGGCGTGCATCCAGTTCAATCGCCGCCGCCCCGTCTTGAACCGCCAACGCAAACGCGGCGAAAGTATTCTCCGGCGCGCGCGCTGAGGCTCCGCGGTGCGCGAACACAATCGGGCGCGGCAAGCTTGCCAACATGCTGGCATTATACAGTACCGGTTTTCTGCGCCTTGCGCGCGCCCAACAGCATGGATTGGGCGCGCGAACTAGGAGCGAGTGTCAGAAGGCACCGCATGATGTCGCCCGACGCACCCATCCAATTCACTCGATGCGGCCGGATTTGCGGCCAGCGGGCAGAGGGCCCTGGTCTTCGCGACCTCCTGGCATCGCCGGAGGTTATAATCGCTCCGCCTATGAAGCTCTCCGTAATCATCCCGGTCTACAACGAAGTGGATAACATCGCGGAGATCCTGAGACGGGTACGAGCCACACGCTCCGCCTCCGAGATCGTCGTGGTCGACGACGGGTCCCAGGACGGCAGCCGCGAGCTCCTCGCCAGGATGAAACGCGGGGGGCGGCTCCGCGTCCTGCTGCATCCCGCAAACAGGGGGAAGGGTGCGGCCGTGCGCACCGGAATTGAAGCCGCGCGCGGGGACGTGATTCTCATCCAGGATGCCGACCTGGAATACCACCCTCGCGACTATCCCGCGCTCCTGCAGCCCATCCGTGACGGAGTCGCCGACGTGGTCTATGGTTCGCGGTTCCTTGGGGGGCCGCGACGGGCGGTGATGTTCTGGCACATGATTGCCAACCAGCTGCTGACGCTCCTGACCAATATCCTCTACAACACGATCCTTACGGATATGGAGACTGGCTACAAGGTTTTCCGGCGCGAGGTCGTCCGGGACATGCGGCTGCGCGCACGCGGCTTCGAGTTCGAGCCGGAATTCACGGCCAAAGTCCTCAAGCGCCGCTACCGGATTTTCGAGGTGCCCATCTCGTTCAATCCCCGCGACTACTCCCAGGGCAAGAAGATCAAGCTGCAGGACGCTTTTGTGGCCGTCTGGACCTTGATCAAATACCGCTTCATGGACTGAAACGTCGGGGACAGACACGCCAAGCAACGCCCGCGATACAAGATCGCGGGCGTCAGCGGTTGCCCTGCCGGTTGGACGTGTGGTGCCTCTTGAGATGTCAGCGCTGCAAGGCTTCCACCGCCGCCTGCAGCACTACGTCCTCTCCATCCTGCTCTCGACGCAGGCTGTCGGCCGTGACCGGGACCTTCACAGTTGGGACCACCCCCCGGCCTTCAATGTGGATCTTCTCGCTGGCGTCCAGGGCCCGGCCCGTGGTCAACTGGCAGTAGATGTCTTCGGGCATAAAGAAGGCTTCGACGCTTCCCCCGGCACCTTCCGACGGATAATACCCGACGACCACAGCTCGGTCCTTGAGCGTCAGGTCATACGAAAAGAATTCGCAGGCGCTTGCGCAGGCCGGGCCGACCATCACAGCGATGCGGCCGGAATAGCGCAGGTCTGCGGGCGGCGGAATCATGATCGACTCTTCGCCCGGATCGAGATAGAAGGTTCCCGTACTCTTATCGTAGTGGGCGGTCTTTCCGACCACCGTCTCCTCGTCGAAGAAATACGCGGCCATCTGATCGGCCAGCCACCCGCTGCCGCCCGAATTCTCGCGCATATCCAGGATGACCGCCGGAACCCCATTCTCATTGAAGTATCGGATCGCCCTTTCCCAGACCTGGATCGACAGCAAATCATTATCGATGAAACTGTTGATCTTCACATAGCCGTCGCCGCTGGGCAGAACGGTGAATTCCACGGGCAGCGCCGTGGGATCCTGACCAGCCAAAAACGAAGCCTGACGGAAGCTTTCGTACTCGTTGACCACCTCCAGTCGCGTCTTCTGCAGTGCACCCGCAGGATTCTTGAACTCTACCTCGACGGATTGCCTATCCATGGGAAATCGCGTCGAGTAGCGCAACTGCTGCAATCGCCGGATAATCTCGCTGCTGAACGGCGATGACCAGGGCACATTCCTGCTGATCACCGCGTCGATCGGCTCGCCGCCCAAGGCAGTGATCTCCGCACCCCACTTCATGCCGGCCCGGTCCGCCGGGCCGCCTGCCAGAATGTAGTTGGCGAGGATGGCACCATCGTCGGTCTCCCGTATGGCGAATCCGAGGCCGCCTGCCACCGCCCTTTGGAAGTCGTCGCTCAGCAAGCTTTGATCGAAGCCCACGTGGGTATCGGGTATCGACCACAGGAAGGCCTGCAGAGCCAGCGCATAGGCGTGGGCGTCCCGATTCCTCTCTGCCGCCTCAAACCCGGGGCGGAACTCGCGGGCCTTGGCATCCCAATCGATCTGCTTGAGTTCCGTAAAGGCATATTCCCTGCGGAACTTGTCCAACATGGCATCGAAAGCCTCTGTGTAGGAGAGAGCGGAGAAATCATCCTGCTCGGCTCCCTCGCCCTCCCACAGGTCGATCGTCAGGGTGGCGGATCTGTCGAGCGAGAACGGCGTCTGGTCCAAGTCGACCTCCGACCATCCGGCCGGCAGGCTCAGGAGCGGATCGTCATCGGTGAACAGCTTCTTGTCCGCACCGAAACCAGCGGGGAATTGCTGCGCGTCGTCGGGGGCATAGACCATGAGTTTGCCTCCCACGACCTCCAGGTAGCTGTCGCTGTTTTGGCTGACCCGCGTGGAGGCGTAGGCGGTCGACCAGCCCCCCCCGCCCTGGTCGCGGCGTTCCAGATAGGGATCCCCCCACGTATTGGTCCAGTAGGCAACGGCAAAGATCATCACGCCGGTATCCCGTTGCCCGTCGTGGTCAACGTCATTTAACCCGCCGCTTGGAGTGGCGGGCAGCGACAGAGTATAGGAGAAGGGAGAGGTGAAGAAATCCGAGGTGATCTTGCCCAGGACCTGCGATTCTGGCGGGATCACAAATTCGCGGTCGCGCTTGACGAAGCCACTCTGGTCTTCCAGGATGACGATCGGCTCAGCAACACCCCGCGTGAAGAAGGAGTTGGTGTACGTCACCTTCCCAGTGATGGTGGCCGGTCCGCCCTGCAAGGCGGCCGCCAGTGTCGCCGTTCCGGATGTAATGTTGCCGCACGCGGCCGCCAGCAGACCCATGGCGGCCATGCTGGTGAACCAGCGCATCTGCTTGAGTCTCATCTCCACCTCCGCAAGTCTCACTGGCGCTCAATCACAAGCTTCCGGGCACTGCAGCCACAGCAAGCTCTCGCAGCCCGGAAGCACCAGCGCATTATACCGCTTGCGACCGCGCCACCATTTGCAGCGGGCTCCCGCCAAGGAGCGTCGTTGCGCAAGCCGACTGACAGTCGCCACGCCTGGCTTGGAAGCCCTCCCCAACGGCGCAGTGGGCACTATTCTGGCGTCCAACCGCTATAATGTATGTGATGGATTGGAAGAAACAATTTGAGGCTGAAATGCGGCGAGCAGAGCAGGCTCGCCTTGGCGGCAAGGAAGGTCTGGCGAGAGTCTGTGCCCGCCGCGCCGCCGCCCTGGTCGCCGCCGAGCACTATAGGCGCCGCGGGCATGCCACGGCAGGCGTCAGCGCCCTAGACCTCTTGGGACGGCTGCGGTCCGACGGACTTCTGCCGCCCCGTCTGGTCCCCGCCCTGGATCATCTTCGTCAGCAAGTGGATCTTGAGTTTAGTCTCCCACCGGGCGTCGATCTCCTGGCCGAGGCCCGCAGCCTTGCAAAGCATCTGCTGCCTGACTCGCGTGCAAAAGACTCGAAGATCCCGCCCTGAGGCGGGATCTTTGCTGTGGGTGACATGCGGGATCAGAATTGCCGGTTCAGCCGTGCGCTGGCATCCACGCAATGGCCGCGAGCCCACGGCTCTCCGCCGCCGGAACTCCGACTAGCCCCCCTGTCGCCGCCCAAAAATGTGGAACATGGCCCGGGCCAACGTGATCAGGAGCAAGCCCCCGGAAAGGACGCCTCCAAGCACCAGCATCAGCGTGCGCCAATCATGTAGGCGCCGCAACAATGTAGTGCGGTCGGGCATCCGAATCCGGCTGCGCAGCCGTTCCAGGAGCGCCTGAGGCGGCACCACGGGCCTCAATGCGCCGGCCAGACGCCGCTCAATCGCGTCCAAGCGCTCCACCTCATTCCAAGTCCCTGCCCGTGCGTCCATGCCCGCCTTCGTCTTGCCCGACCAGACCTCTGTCTCTTGCCGGCACTAGGGCTCCGCCGGATACAACACCAAACCCACCGTTCCCGGACCGAGGTTCGCGGCCACGGATATGGACAGATCCGTTAGAACCGGCTCGCCGACCACCTTGAAGTGCCCCCGCGCCTGCTCCAGGAGCGACATTCCCGAGGGGCGATCATTGGCCTGCACCACGCCCAGGAATACCGGGGTAGTGCCATACTCCTCCTCAGCCATCGCGATCAGGCGGCTGACGGAAGCCTTGCGCGTGCGAACCTTCTCCGTCATGTTGAGCACGCCGTCGGTCAATACTGCGATCGGCTTGACGTTCATCAGCGAAGCCAGGGCGGCCTGCATCGCGCCTACTCGCCCGCTCATCTTGGCGTACTCCAGCGTGTCAAGCGTCAGGTACACACGAACGCGCCCGCGCACCGCTTCCAGCACCTTCACAATTTCTCCGACCGACTTTCCGTTGCGCTCGAGCTTCCGCGCCTCGCGGCACATGAAGCCAATGGCGACTGAGCCAACCATCGAGTCCACGGGTATCACATCGTAGGTTCCCTTGAGCTCGTCGGCGGCTTGCACGGCCGAAGCGTAGGTTCCGGATAGCTTGCTTGTGATGTGGATGGACAGGATCGTATCGCCGGGCTTGGCCACTTTCTTGTAGAACTCAACGAACTGATGTGGCGATGGCTGCGAAGTCTTCGGAATTGTCTTGGTTTCTTCCACTTTCTTGTAGAAGCCATCATTGTCCAGGTCGACGTATTGCAGATAGGTCTGCTCGCCGAACTGGATGTTGATTGGGATGACGTCGATCTCGAATTCCTTCTCCCAGGCCGACGGCATGTCGGCTGCGCCATCTGTCACAATGCGTAGCATGCTTCATCCTCCTCCAAAGTTTCCGATGCCTTCGTCCAGCTCGTCCCGCAACGCCAGCAGCGTGCGGTGGTACAGGCTCTTGATGGCCCCTTCGCTCCGTCCCATGATCTGGCCGATTTCTGCATTCGAGAGGTTCTCCACGAACTTCAGGATCAGCAGGGCCTGGCGCTCAGCGGGCAGTTGGCGGATCAGGCGCATGAGCGAATCCTGATCCTGGGAGCGTACCAGTAGGGTTTCGGGGCGATCCTCGCTCGACGGCACGACCGCAAGCTCGCTGAGGGCGATCTCCTGCTTGCGGCTCCGGTCCCGGTGCCAGTTGGCCACAAGATTGTGCGCGATCCGGTACAGCCACGCTGAGAACGGGACGCCTCGGTCCGTGTAGTTGTGGATGTGGTTCATGGCCCGCTGGAACACGCGGGCTGAAAGATCCTCCGCGTCGTGCAGATTTCCCGTGCGATAGTAAACGTAGTTGAAAATGCGTTCGACGTAACGCTCGTACAGGGCCCCAAATGCCTCGCGGTCGCCCCGTGCCGCACGACCCAGCATTTCCTCTTCGTCGTATTCGATGTCCGGCAAGGGAAGATTCCGCCGGCGAGGGTCATCCAAAATAACCCCCGCCGCTCCTGGAAGTTGCACTCATCGTTGTGCCGCGAAGAGTATAACATGCGGGTCGCCGGCACCTCCTCGAACCCCCTGGCTGCGCTCAGCCGCCGAGGTGCCGGTACCGCTCCCGCGCCGCGCGCGTCGCTCGACACCGGCCGCAGCACTGCGGGTTCCCCACGCTTGGCCGACTCTTGGTCCACATGTCGGCGCTGCTCGATTGTCGCCTCAACGCCAGGGGTTATAATCCATGTTCTGTGTAACAAGGAGGCCTGTCTATGCGCACAACTTTCAAGACGTCCAAACGTCTTTGGCTCACGGCATCCCTGCTGCTCGCAGTTCCACTCGCGGCATGCGGCACCTCGGACGCTGATGCGACTCCGACGCTCAGCATCGACGCCGTCTTTACGGCCGCCGCCCAGACGCTGCAGGCACAGCAGGCGACACAGCTTGCCCTCACGCCCCCGACCAATACCCCGTCCCCCTCGCCATTCCCAACCCTGCCGCCGGCCTCTCCGTTGGCGCCCATTGGCATCGTCAGTTCCACACCTCCGGCCGGCGGCGCCGCGGGCTGCAACAATGCCGCCTTCGTGTCTGACGTGACCATTCCCGACGGCACCATCCTCAAGCCTGGCGAGAAATTCACCAAGACTTGGCGCATCTACAACTCGGGTTCCTGCTCCTGGACCACCGCCTA
>DATIPW010000123.1:0-10498 GCA_035471605.1 Anaerolineales bacterium
GCTGCGGAGCGCGGCCTGGAGCCTGCTGATTGGCCTGAGCGTGCTCACGCATCAGGGCTTGAGCAGCAGCGCGCTTGACGAGGAGCGCGCGATCGCGGCCTTCTGGCAGCAGATGGCCTGGCGTGCGACCGGGATCGCTCCGGGTACGACGCTGCTGGTGCGGTATCCGGGGATTGACTACGGAAGCGACAGCGACGTGGTGTGGGGCCCGGCCAATCTGATCTACCACCCGGAGCCGCAGGCCGGACTGCCGGTGCGCGTACCGGTTTCGGCGCTGACGTGGGAGCGGCAGACCTTGAACGCTGTGCTTGCGGGCCGCGGCGCCCGCGAGGACACCTACCGTTCGCACAGCATGAGCATTGACTATAGCCAGGTGCTGATCGCGGTGCAATCTGCGCCGGACGCCTGCGTGCGCGTGCTCGATCCCCGCTGGCAAATGTTCTCCGTGAATGATGATCCGGCGCTGCGCGCGCTGGCCTCGGCCTCGCGCGTGGATGCGCTGGAATCGGACGGACCGCCAGTGCGGCCTCCGGCTTCGCTGTTTGGGCCGGAGCCGCAGCGCCGCTGGTGCTACTACTTCCAGCAAGCAGCGGCGGCCGCCCAAGGCGGCGATTGGCGCGGCGTAGCGGCGCTGCAGGATGAACTTGGTGCTCTGGGCTTGCACCCCAACGACCAGATCGAATGGATGCCCTTTTTGCAGGCGCAGGCCGCCCTGGGGGATCTGCAGGCGGTCAAGGAGATTGCCTCGCGGCTCAACTCCGAGCGACTATATCGTCAGCAGGCGTGCCAAAATCTGCGGGGGATGGGCGGGCAGGGATATGCTCTGCCGGACGCCATGCAAACCGAGGTGGATGAACTCTTCTGTGGGGGCGCGCAGTAGGCCCCCATGTCCCTGATCGCCGCGGCTGACCTGTCCAAGTCCTTCGGCGCGGAGGACATCTTTCGCCAGGTCTCGTTCTCTGTTGCCCGGGGCGCAAGGCTGGCCCTGGTGGGCCCGAACGGGATCGGCAAGACCACGCTGCTGCGAATGCTGGTGGGTCTGGAAGAACCCTCATCCGGGCGGATCACGCGCGCCAAGGCGCTGCGCATGGGCTATCTGCCGCAGGAGGCTGACTTTCAGCTGGAGGGAACCGTCTGGGACGCGTGCGAGTCGGTGTTCCAGGCGCTAATCCAGCAGCGCGGCGAACTGGCCCGGCTGGAGAGCGAGATGTCGCAGGACGCCCGGCGCGAGCAGGCGCTGGAGAAGTACGGCCGGCTGCAGCAGGAATTCGAAGAGCGCGGGGGCTATCTGTACGAGAACCGCATCCGGCAGGTGTTGACGGGTTTGGGCTTCGCGGCCGACGACTACCGCATGCCCCTGGACCACCTCTCCGGCGGGCAGCGCACCCGGGCCTACCTGGCCCGGCTCCTGCTTTCGGAACCTGATCTGCTGCTGCTGGATGAGCCGACCAACCATCTGGATATGGCCGCGGTGGAGTGGCTGGAGGGACAGCTGAGCCAGTGGGAGGGCGCGGCGGTGATCGTCTCTCACGACCGCTATTTCCTGGATCATGCCTGCAACACACTGCTGGAAATGGCTTTGAGCGGCAGCGAACTGTACCGCGGCACCTACAGCCTGTACCTGAAAGAACGCGAGAACCGCTGGAATCACCGAGTGGAGGTGTTTGAGGCGGAGCGCGGCAAGCTGTTGAAGGATCTGGAGTACATCCGGAAGAACATCGCCGGGCAGAACGTCTCGCAGGCCAAGGGCAAGCTGCGCCGCCTGACGCGCGTGGTCCAGGCGGTGGAGCAGGTCGGGATGCAGGCCGTGATCGGCACCCGCTGGTCCCAGCTGGATGTGGAGGTCACGACCAGCCCGTTCAGCGTGGAGGAGGCTGACCGCCGGGTGCGCGCGCTGCGACCGCCGGTGCGCACGATCCCCAACCTGGGGCTGCATCTGCGTTCCACGCGCCGCTCCGGCGACCTTGTGATCCGGACCCACGGGCTGCAGGTGGGCTATCCCGGAAGACTGCTCTTCCGCGCGCCGGACATCGAACTGCGGCGCAGCGACTGCGCGGCGCTGATCGGCCCCAACGGAGCCGGCAAATCGACCCTGCTGAAAACCGTGCTGGGCGAACTCGAGCCGTTGGCAGGAGAATTGATCCTGGGTTCCAGCCTGCATATCGGCTACTTTGCCCAGGCGCACGAAGGATTGGATGCAGAGAAGTCGGTGCTGGATGAGATCCTGGGCGCCTCGCCGGGCATGCTGCCCTCGCAGGGACGAGACTACCTGGGCCGATATCTATTCTCCGGTGACGACGTCTTCAAGCGCGTCGCCATGCTGTCCGGCGGCGAACGCGGCCGGCTGGCGCTGGCCAAGCTGGCGCTGCAGGACACGAATCTGCTGCTGTTGGATGAACCCACCAATCACCTGGATATCCCCTCGCAGGAGGTGCTGCAGGCCGTGCTGGATGCGTACCAGGGAACCATACTGCTGGTGACGCACGACCGCTACCTGGTGGATGCCCTGGCAACGCAGGTGTGGGAGATCGATCCGGATGAATCGCACCTCACGGTGTTCCCGGGTACCTACTCCCAGATGAAAGAGGAACGGGAAAAGCAGGCCCGCCGCGAGGCGGATCTCCAGGCGGCGCGTGCCGGAGGGAAGCGCATTGCTTCCCGGCGCTCAAAAGATCCGGCGGCGAAAGAAGAACGGCGGAGGATCGCGCAGCTGCAGGAAATGGAGAACTCGATTGCCAAACTGGAGCAGCAGCTGGGGGACCTGGCGGCGTTGCTGGAGCATCCGCCAGCCGATCCCGCCGAGGTGCGGCGGCTGGGCCGGGAATACGCGCGCCTGCAGGATGAACTGGACGGCAAGCTGGGCGAGTGGGAGCAGTTGAGCCCGGTTTGAGGGCCTGGCCGCAGAAACACGTGGAGGCGAGATGGAGAAAGGCGTGAGGTTGGATTTCGAGGTGGATTTCAAGAACGGCGGCAGCCTGCGCGGCCAGGACTTGCAGGTTGAACTTCCGGGCGAGCAGGCTTCTGACGAGGAACTTGCGAAGACGCTGCTGAACGACATGCGCCTGCTGCCCGTGAGGCAGGTGCGCGTCCGCACGACGGAGAGGCAGGCCGAGGCGCACCCGCACCAGGCGCAAGCCGGCCTGGTCGACCTGAGCCACACGGTGTACGACGGCCTGGTAACCTACAAGGGCCTGCCGGCGCCCGTGATCTGTGATTACCTGAGCCGGGAAGCCTCGCGCGAACACTACGCGCCCGGCACGGAGTTTCACATCGGCAAGATCGAGATGATCGCCAACACCGGCACGTATGTTGACTGCCCTTTCCACCGCTACGCGGATGGAAAGGATCTCTCTGAGGTGGGCCTGGACTCCTTTGCGGAGCTGGAGGGCGTGCTGCTGCGCGCCGATTACCGCAAGGGCCTGGCGGTCGACCTGGAGGCCTTCCAGGGGCTGGATGTGCGGGGAAAGGCGGTGCTGGTGCACACTGGCTGGGCAGAGCGCTGGGACACGGAGGCGTACTTTGAAGCGCATCCGTTCCTGACGGAGCAGGCGGCTGTTCACCTGCGGGACCAGGGCGCCCGGCTGGTGGGAATTGACTCGTTGAACATCGACGATACGCGCAAAAAGGACAGGCCGGTACACTCCACTCTACTGCGGGCGGAGGTGCTGGTGGTGGAGCATCTCTGCCACCTGGAGGCAGTGCCCGAGCAGGGGTTCCGCTTCAGTGCGATTCCGCCCAAGTTCAAGGGCGTGGGCACGTTTCCGGTGCGGGCCTTCGCCCGGATCGGCTAGCGGCGGGCGCGGATGGCCGGGCGGGCGCGAGTATAATGCCCGCACCCGAGGAACCGGAGGGAGGACTGATGACCGAAGGTCTGAGCATCACCAAGAGCCCTGGCAAAGTGTTGGTGATGCACCTGCAGGGCACGTTGGACGGACAGACGCACGAGATGCTGTACAAGGCGGCCCAGGCGGAACACGAGGCCGGCGTCCGCCAGCTGGTGCTGGACCTGCACGAGCTGCATGTCATCACCAGCGCCGGATTGGGCGCGGTGCACAACGTCTACAAGCTCTTCACGCCCAAGGCGGAGATCGATGCCTGGGAGACCCAGAAGCGCGGTGAACCCTATAAATCCGCCTACTTCAAACTGGCGGCGGCACCCTCGAACATCTACTACGTACTGAACATTTCCGGCTTCCTGAACAACATCCCGATCTTTCCGGATCTTCCCGCGGCCTTGGAGTCCTTCTCCGGCTGAGGGCAGGGCGATGCGAATTCAAGAGAGACCGAGGTGCTAGCCTCGGTCTCTCTTCTCGTCTGTGTCCGCCGGGCGGGCTCCACTCGAGCGATGCGGGCCCGTGGCATCCCAGGAAGCCGGATCCTCAACGGGTTCCAAGTGCGTGGTGACCAGGGCGTGCGGCAGGGCTTGGCGGATCTCTGACTCGAGCGCCTCCAGCAGGTCGTGGCCGCGTCGCACGCTCCACCTGCCTGGCACCAGAACGTGGACCGAGATGAACTGGGTCGCGCCCGACTGTCGGGTGCGCAAGTTGTGGTACCAGATGCCCTCGGCCGCGCGCCGGTCAAGAATTTCGATCACCGTTTGCTGGTCGGCGGCAGCAATGGCCGTGTCCATCAGGCCCAGGATGGAGCGCCGGACCAGGCTGACCCCGGACCAAATGATGTTAATCGCAACCCCGATGGCAATCAGCGGATCCAGGATCTGCCAATGTGTGAGCGTGACCACGCCGAGGGCCAGCAGGACCCCTCCCGAAGTCCAAACGTCCGTCATCAGGTGACGAGCGTCGGCTTCGAGGGTGATGGAGTGGTAGCGTTTGCCGGCCTGCAGCAAGACGCGGGCCACGCCGAAGTTGACTAGGGTGGCCACGGTAGACAAGGCGAGGCCAATTCCCAGGCCCTCCAGCGGACGAGGATGGAGCAGGCGCCCGATGGCGGCCCAGCTGATGCTGGCGGCTGCCACCAGGATCAGGGCTCCTTCGACGCCGCTGGAGAAGTACTCCGCCTTGCTGTGGCCATAGGCATGCTCATCATCCGGCGGGCGGGCGGCGATGGTAAGGATGGACAGGGCGACGATGGCGGCGGCCAGGTTCACCCCCGACTCGACGGCGTCCGACAGCAACCCGACCGACCTTGTCAGGACGTAGGCCAGGCTCTTGAGGCCGATGGTGAGCAGCGCGGCGGCGATGGACAGCCAGGCATAGCGCGTCAGTTGGGCGCGATCCATGAGGGGATCGGCCTGCAGGGCCTGATTCTGGATCCGGGTTTGCGACATACAGCCCTCAGTTGCCGGAGCAAGGCCGCCTGTCGTAGTTTTCGATTGAACCGCAGGGGGAGAAGGTCGCGGCTACGACTTTGAGGTTCTGGCGCCGATGCGGAAATGATACCGACTCGTCCGTGCGCTGTACAGGGAGGAATCGCGCGGACGCGCGGCGGGGCCGGCGTAGTCTACTGGATCACTCCAAGTTTCCGGCCCACGCTGGCAAAGGCCTCCAAGCCCTGCCCCAGATCATCGCGGTCGTGTGCGGCAGAGATCATGACCCGGATGCGCGCCCTGCCCTTGGGCACGGTGGGATAGCCGATGGCCATGGCGAAGACGCCCTGCTCGAACAGCTCACGACTGAACTGCTGCGCCAGCGGCGCTTCTCCCAGCATCACCGGCGTGATGGGCGTTTCGCTGGCGCCCGTGTCGAAACCGAGCTTCTTCATCTCGGCCTTGAAGAAGCGTGCGTTGTCCCACAGCCTGTCCACCAGTTCCGTGGAGGATTCGAGCAGATCGATGGCGGCGATGCAGGCCGCGGCGTCCGGCGCGGTGACGGCCGAGGAGAAGAGGAAGGGGCGGCCGCGCTGGCGCAGCCACTCGATGACGGTCTTTTCGCCGGCCACCAGCCCACCCACGACGCCGAAGGCCTTGGAGAGCGTGCCGACCTCGATATCCACCTTGCCGTGCAGGCCGAAATGATCCACGATGCCGCGGCCGCCCCGGCCCAGGACGCCCTCCCCGTGGGCGTCATCCACCATGAACATCAGGCCGTACTGCTGGGCCACCGCCTGCAGGGCAGGCAGGGGTGCGATGTCGCCATCCATGCTGAAAACGCCATCGGTGACCAACAGCGCGCGGCGAAAGCGGCCGGCGTTGGCCTTGATGGCCGTTTCCAGGGCGGCGGGGTCGTTGTGCTCATAGGCGACGATGGTCGCGCCCGAAAGACGGCAGCCATCAATGATCGAGGCGTGGTTGAGCCGGTCGGAGAAGATGCCATCTTCCTTGCCGACCAGGGCGGCCAGGGTGCCCAGGTTGGCGGTGAACCCGGATTGGAAGGTGATCACATCCTGCGCGCCCTTGAAGCGTGCCAGCCGCCTCTCCAGTTCCAGGTGCAGATCGGTCGTCCCGGCGATGGTGCGCACTGCGGCAGGGCCGACGCCGAATTTCTGCATGGCCTCCCGGGCGGCTTGCACCAGGCGCGGGTGATTGGCCAGCCCGAGGTAGTTGTTCGAGCAGAAATTGAGAACCGATCGGCCGTCCACGGTCAGGCGGGCGCCCTGCGCCGAGCCAATGGTGCGGATGCGGTTGTACAGCCCTTGCTGCTGGAGACTGTTGATCTCCTGCGTCAGCCAATCCAGTGCAGCCATGTGTTTCTCCTGTCTCCGGGTGTGTCCGAAGAGATTATAGCGGCGCCCTGAGGCCCCCGTCCTCACTTCCGGGAGCGAGAGCCAGCCCGTGAGGTCGGGGTGGGTTTGACGGGCTGGCTGTCCCCGGATTCCGGCTGCTGGAGGCCGTCTTCCAGGAGCACGCCCAGCTCAGTCATGGCTTCTGCAACCTTGCGAATGGCGCCGGCCTTGACGATGACCGTCGTGGGTCCCAGGGTTTCGCCCAGGTACTTGGCCGCCTTGGAACGGCGCAGCTCCTTGAGGATTTCGGGTTTGCTCACCTTGAGCACGGCTCGAGTCTCGGCGCGCGCCTCGGTTCCATTGGCTTCCCAGCGCTTGAGCGCCTTGACCAGCGTGGGCGGGATACCGGATTGCGCGTGCCGGGCCAACAGCGCCAGGAGCTGCTCGATCGTCAATCCCTGCTGCCGGGCCTTGGCCAGCGAGGCGGGGGAAATGTGAAAGCGCAGGTCCTGCCCGCCTGCGTCGTCCCACTCGCAGAAGCGCGCCAGTTGATAGCGTACCGCGCGCGGGACCTGATGGCTGGCGACGATCCGGCCGATTGAGTTGACGAGAAGCCGGCCGTCTTCCGGCGCGTCCGTCGCCGCGGGTACGGGCTTGCTGCGGAAGGCAGACGGCGGTTGGCCTTCGCCGGGGCTGGCCAGATCCAGCAGGCCCAGGCGGGGCATCACGCGTGTGACCAGGAAACGGATCAGGGCGCCCTCCACCTGATCCCAGCTGTCAAAGCCGCGCAGATAGTTTCCGTCGGCTGACGAGCGGATGAACCAGGAATCGTAGTCTCCGGCGGGGCGCTGGAAGTCGGGGAAGCGCTGTTTCACGTCCTCGACAAACGCCTGCAGGCTCCACCAGGTCTGCTGCGGGATGGACTCCAAGTGCTTCAGCAGGAAGAGGCGGGTGGCCCGCGGTTGATTGACCCAGGGACCCTCACACACCAGGCCGGGTACGAGGCGCAATTCGTCGAACGCGTCGCAGGCGCGCCAGGCCTCGACGAGCATGTGGAGCGCCTGGGCGCGCGGCCTTTCGAGGAAGGCCTTGACCTGGGCGGCTTGCGGGACGCCCCGCTGGAGGACGCCGGAACACTCCAGCAGGGCCCGCAGCACCGGATCCTGTGGAAGGGGTTGATCGAGCCGCAGGGCGGCCAGGAAAGCGGTGGCATCGTCCAGGATGCGGTCGCTGGCGGCCGAGACCCGGCTGCGCTCGGCCGCGGACGCAGGCCGGCCGAGGGTGGCGGGGGCGGCGACCTGCTCGGGAGGCTGGTGCAGGAGTCTCAAGAGATCCTCGGGCAGGTAGGCGAACTCCTGAGGGCCCGAGTCCGTTTCGAAGAAGGCGCGCCCGAGCAGCGCGCGGTAGAACAAGACTTCGGCCGGGGAGGCCGGATGCCGCTGAGGCCGCTCGCGGTCGCGCCGGGCCGCGCCCATTTCACGCACTTCGCCGAATTCGCGGCTGAAGGCCACCCAGGGAATGCGGCCGGCAGCCCGGGCCAGCGCCTGCAGCGCGGCGCGTGCCGGCGGTTCCAGCGACTCGAGGATCTCGTTGGCCAGCTGCGCGTCCAGCATGGCGGACACCATGCGCTCCGGTCCGCCCTCCAAGTCAGCGGGTTGGAAATCCAGCCCCCACAGGTCGGCCACAATGCGCAGTTGGCCGAGGTCTTGGGAACGCAACAAGTGCAAGAGGTCAGGCATGCTGGGCCGCTGCCCACCGGGGGAGGGGGACTGCTCGAGCGGCTATCCCCGAACGACCTTAAGCGCCCCGGGCAGCACCTCCAAAGTCAGCTGGCGCAGGTTGCTGCCAAAGCCCGAATAGATCTCGCCATCGGCATGGATGTAGAGGGGCCGGTCGGCACTGACCGACATGGTCTTGCAGGACCCCAGCGCCACCTGCTTAAAGCGGCCGTGGGTGCCGCGCATGACCTCGGGAACGATGCGAAACATGGTCAGGCGGCTGCAGTCCTCGATCATGGCGTAGTGCAGGATGCCGTCGTCCGGCCGGGCGTCCGGCGCCACCAGGAAGCCTCCGCCCTCGCGCGGCCCGTTGCACACGACCAACATCAGGTTGTTGCGCGTCCACGCCTGGCCGTCCATCTGCATTTGCATGCGGGCCGGGTCGTGATTGAGGATGATGGTCTGGATGACGGCGGTGAGATACATGACGAAGCCGCGCAGCAGCGGCAGCTTGTGCGAGCGGATGGTGACGACGGCGTCGAAGCCGATGCCCAGCGTGTTGTCGAAGTACTCCTTGCGGCCGTGCTCGTCGGTCATGACGCCGATATCGACGGGGGTGGGAGCGCCGCTGAGCGCGTGCGCCAATGCCTGGTCGGAGCGCAGCGGAACGCCCATGGCATGCGCGAAATCGTTGCCGGATCCGACCGGGACCACTCCCAGGATCGGGCGCCGGTCCTCGGCAACCTGCATCAGGCCATTGACCACCTCGTGCACGGTCCCGTCCCCGCCCATGGCGATCACCAGGTCGTAGCCCTGCTCACCGGCCTGCTTGGCCAGCGCGGTGGCATGCGTGGGATAGACGGTGCCGCTCCAATCCGCCCCGCCGTATTGGTTGATCACCGGTCGCAGGTCATTGGCCACGCGCCAGGCATTGTGCATGTCGGCCATGGGATTGAGGATGATCTTGACTTTTCGGGGCATGCTGCTTCTCCTTGCAGATCGTTGGTTGCTTTGCCTGGAGCCGAGTGTCGAAGGTTGGCTAGGCCACGGGTCCCAGGCCTTCCAGGGCTTGCCGCATGCGCTGCAGGCCGGCGGTGATCTGGCGGCTGGAAGTGGCGTAGGACAGCCTCAGGTAGCCCTCTCCATATTGACCGAAGGCCGAACCCGGCAGCACCGCCACACCGGCCTGCTCCAGCAGCAGATCGGTGATCTCCGAGGAGGTGCGGCCGAAGGCCTTGACGTTGGGAAAGACGTAGAAGGCGCCGGCCGGCGTGCGGCAGGTCACGCCGGGTATGGCACGCAGACCCTCCACGATCAAGTCGCGCCGCTGCTGATACTCGCGCAGCATGCGGCGCGCGGGTTCCTGCGAGCCTGTGAGGGCCTCGATGCCCGCCCACTGCGTGAAGTGTGCGGTGGAGCCCACCGAGTGGGTGAGCAGCAGGTCCAACCTGCTTGCCAGGTCTGCGGGCATGATGCCAAAGCCGAGTCGCCAGCCGGTCATGGCATAGGTCTTGGAGAATCCATCCACGATGATCGTGCGCTGCTGCATTCCGGGCAGGGAGGCGATGGAAACGGCGCGCGCCCCGTCGTAGACCAGGCCGGCATAGATCTCATCAGACAGCACCCAGCAATCGTACTTGACCGCGACGGCCGCAATATGCTCCAGGGCGGCGGGCGGGAGGACCCCGCCGGTGGGGTTTCCCGGGGAGTTGAGGATGATCAAACGCGTGCCAGGCTGGATCAGGCGATCGAAGGCTCGAAGGTCGAATGAGAAATCGTCCTGCTCGTGCAGGGGCACGGGCACGGGCGTCCCCCCGGCGAGTTCGATCATGGCCCGGTAGGTGGGAAAGCCAGGATCGGGATAGAGCACGGGATCTCCGGGCTCGATGAGTGCCAGCGCGGCGAAGAAAAGGTTGGGCTTGGCACCCGGGCTGACCACGACCTGCCCGGGGTCAACATGCAGGCCGCGCTGGGAGCCGGCCGCCCGGGCGATGGCGGCGCGCAAGGCGGGCATGCCAGCGGGCGGTGTGTAGCGCGTCTGGCCATCGGCAATGGCCTGGCGGCCGGCCTCGCGGATGTTCTCGAAGGTCTCAAAATCAGGCTGGCCGATCTCGAAGTGGATGATGTCGCGGCCGGCGGCCTCCAGCGCCTGGGCGCGC
>DATIPW010000124.1:0-2768 GCA_035471605.1 Anaerolineales bacterium
CGTCGTTGCACTACTTCGCCCATGAAAGCCTGAACTACTCAAGGCCCGCGATGATTCTGATTCACGGTGCCGGGGCCCATCATCTCTTTTGGCCCCCTCAGATCCGTCGCCTCGCGGGTCAGCGCACGTTTGCCTTGGATCTGCCGGGGCACGGCAGATCTGGCGGAGTAGGGCATCATCGAATCGAAGACTACGTCGCGTCAGTCCTGGATCTCATGCGTGGGCTGGGCGTGAACGCCGCCGTTTGGGTAGGGCATTCGATGGGAGGCGCGATCGCGCTGGAGGCCGCGCTGCGCCACCCTCAGCGTGTTCTGGGCCTGGGCTTGATTGGCAGCGGAGCTCGCCTGCGCGTCGATCCGGTCTTGCTTCGGAATACAGCTGAAGAAGCCACATTTGCCGCGGCACTGAGCATGTTGGGCGCACGCTCGTTTTCAGCTGCAACGCCGCCTCGACTCAGGGAGTTGGCCATGCAGCGCATGTCCGAGATGCGCTCCACAGTCCTCCACGGGGACTGGATGGCCTGCGACAATTTCGATGTGATGGACCGCCTTTCTACCATCGATCGCCCTGCACTCATCGTCTGCGGGGTGGAGGATCAAATGACGCCCGTGGAATATTCCAAGTACCTCCATGCACATATCCCGGGTTCGCAGCTGCACATCATTCCCGATGCGGGACACATGGTCATGCTGGAGCAGCCGGACCGGATGGCCCAGCTGCTCGACCGTTTTCTGGAATCAATCGCCTACCAGCCCGGATTGTAGCTGCCCCACGGAGCCGCGAGCGCAGACTGAGCCTTTCCGGCCGGGTCCGTTCAGGGGAACAACTGCCGCAGGTGGGGCAGGGCGTTCGCCACTGCCCGTCCTCGGTGACTCAACCTGTTCTTCCGGCTCAAGTCAAGCTCCGCCATTGTGAGACCGGTTCCGGCCACCAGAAAGATTGGATCGTAGCCAAATCCTCCTAGTCCTCGTTCCTGGGACTGGATCTCGCCCTCGCAACTCCCCTCGGCCCAAAGGATCTCCCCGCCGGGCACGGCGATGGCCACCGCGGCGCGGAAGTGCGCCCGCCACGGAGGTGGCTTGCCTGCGAGTCGCTCCAACAAGAGCGCCCGCCGATCGGCATCCGTGGCGTCGACCCGCCGCACGTACCTCCTCGAATGCAAGCCGGGCTCGCCTCCGAGGGCCTCCACCTCCAACCCGGAGTCATCCGCCAGCGAGACCAGCCCGCTTTCCCTGGCATAGGCACCGGCCTTCTTGCAGGCGTTTTCAACATAGGACGCTCCGTCTTCGACCACGGACAGTTCCAGACCTGCCTCCTTAGGGGTAATCAACCTCACCGGAAGCTCCCGCAGAAGCGCCCACAGCTCTCGCTGCTTGCCAGGATTGCTTGTGGCCACCAGCAGCCTATCGATGGCGGCTCTCCCGTTCCGCGATTTGGCCGATCGCCCAATCCGCGTGTTCCTTCACGAGCGGGCCACCGATATCGGCAGCGCGCCGAAGCACAGGGATGGCCTGCGGGCCTGCAATGTTGCCGGCCGCGACTGCCGCGTTCCGCAGATATCCCCCGTGCTTCGACCGTCGAATGGCGCTTCCCCGAAATCTCACGCGGAAGCCCTCGGGAAGCAGCTGCAGCTGTTCCAGAAGCGGCATCTGGCCAAATGATTCCCCCAGCCACGGCCCATCTTCCGCAGCCGGTGAGAACCGGTTCCACGGACAGACCATCTGACAGACATCACATCCGAAGATCCAATCGGCCATCTTGGCGCGCAAATTCATCGGGATGGATCCGCGCAATTCGATGGTCAGGTACGAAATGCAGGCGCGCGCATCAAGGGTCCGGTTGGGCAGGATGCACGATGTAGGGCAGGCCTCCTGGCACCGCGTGCAGGTGCCGCAGCGGTCCGCCTCGAACGCCGCATCTGGCTGCAGCTCGAGGTCAAGCAGGATCTCTGCCAGCAGGAAGTAGGATCCCCACCGGGGGTTGATCAGGCAGGTGTTCTTGCCAATCCATCCGAGGCCGGCTCTTTGCGCCAGGTCGCGCTCTAGGAGCGGGCCCGTATCCGTGTACACGCGGCTCAATACCGGCTGTGCGACGTGCTGCTGGATGAAGGCAACCAGCGCGCGCAGCTTTTCGGGGATCACGTCATGGTAGTCCGTGCCCCACGCATAGGCTGCCACCCGGCCGAGCCAGCCGGCCGGAGTCGGCGGCTCTGCCTGGCTCGGATCCGGGTAGGGCATAGCCAGGACCAGGATCGATTTGCATTCGGGCATGATCTGAAGGGGATCCGCTCGGCGCCGTCTGGATCTGGCTTCAGCCAGATAGCGCATGGAACCATGATGTCCCCTGCGCAACCACTCCTCAAATGCGCCGGCATGCGGCGGAGGGCTGGGAGTAGTAACGCCGGCCAGGATAAATCCCAGCCGGCGCGCTTCATCCTTGATCTGTTGTCGGAGCGTTGCTTCAGGCGGCGTAGAGGCGTGCCTCACTTCACGATGATCTTCACGTAGAAGGTCCTGGGGAATGGGGTGCCGTCGGCATTTGCCATCTGCCAGCTGCTCACATATACGCCCGCCAGAGTGGGTGCCTTGAAATTGACAGAAACCTCCACATCCTGTCCGGGCACCACGACGGCATTGAACGGCTGGGGCACCCCCGAAAGTCTGTCCCCGGAGCTAAAGATCAACTTGTATCCCGCGCCCCAGGTGCACGAGCCGTTGTTGCGCACAAGCCAGGTCTTCACAAATTCCTGCCCGAGTTGCATCTCGGTG